>JAZODS010000111.1:0-11731 GCA_045597165.1 Lachnospiraceae bacterium
CCTCAGGCAAAGGAAGCTATGGATCGTTTCAAGATGGAAGTTGCATCTGAGATCGGTGTACCGCTTAGCCAGGGTTACAATGGTGACCTTACCAGCGCTCAGAACGGTAGCGTAGGTGGCGAGATGGTTCGTCAGATGATCAAGAAGCAGGAAGAGGCTATGTCCGGTAAGAGCAATTACAACAAGTAATCGTTAGGCTCATAGCGAGACTCTCGGCACTACGGGAGGCGGGAAACCGCCTCCTTTTGTGCGTGTCGAAACGGGGGTCAAGCTTTTTGAGAAATAGCACTAGATTTTTTGAAAATGGTATGATATACTATATACTCGTTAAACCTCGTGTTGAGGAAGACAGGATAATTATGAGAATCGGAATGAGCCGCATTTGCAGTGGCTGTTCTATGATAAAAAGGAGGAAACCGCAATGGGTTACAAGGTTGAAGATTTAGGAAAGAATATGGTGAAGCTCATCATTGACGTTGAGGCTGAGAAGTTTGATGCAGCAATTCGCCAGGCATTTGAGAAGAACAAGAATCAGATTAGTGTACAGGGCTTCCGTAAGGGTAAGGCTCCGTTCGCAATGGTGGCAAAGATGTACGGAGTAGAGATGTTCTACGAGGATGCAGCAAACATTGTGATTCCGGAGGCATATGAGCTTGCGGCAGTTGATTGTGGTCTTGAGATCGTATCCAGACCTGAGATTGATGTAGAGCAGATCGAGTCCGGTAAGGATTTCATCTTTACGGCTACGGTTGCGAAGAAGCCCGAAGTAACGCTCGGCCAGTACAAGGGCGTTGAGGTAAGCAAGGCAGAGCTCGAGGTTACCGAGGAAGAGATCGAGGCAGAGATTAAGAAGGCACAGGAGCAGAACGCACGCGAGGTTTCGATTGAGGACCGTGCAGTAGCTATGGGCGACACCGCAGTGATCGATTACGAAGGCTTCGTTGACGGAGTAGCATTTGAAGGCGGTAAGGGTGAGGCTCATCCGTTGGTTATCGGTTCTCACAGCTTCATCGAGGGCTTCGAGGATCAGTTGATCGGAAAGAACGTAGGCGAGGAGTGTGACGTTAACGTTACGTTCCCTGAGCAGTACCATGCAGCAGAGCTTGCAGGCAAGCCGGCTGTATTCAAGTGCAAGGTGCTTTCCATTAAGGCAAAGGAGCTTCCTGAGGTAAATGATGATTTCGCAGCAGAGGTTTCCGAGTTTGATACACTTGACGAGTATAAGGAAGATTTGAAGAAGACGATCCTTGAGAAGAAGGAAAAGGACGCTAAGACCCAGAGAGAGGACGAGGCTGTTCAGAAGGCAATCGAGAATGCTACGATGGACATTCCGGAGGCTATGATCGAGACGACGCAGCGTCAGATGGCTGACGACTTCGCATACCGTCTGCAGATGCAGGGTATGAACATCGAGCAGTACTTCCAGTTCACCGGTTTGAACGCTAAGACATTCCTTGAGCAGATGAAGCCGCAGGCTGAGAGAAGAATCAGCACGAGACTTGTACTCGAGGCAATTGTAGCTGCTGAGGATATTCAGATTTCCGAGGAGGAGCTTGAGGCTGAGATGCAGAACATGGCTGCTCAGTACAACATGGAGCTCGACAAGGTAAAGGAATTGCTCGGTGAGGAAGAGAAGAAGCAGATCAGCCTTGACCTTGCAGTTCAGAAGGCAGTTACTCTCGTGGCAGACAACGCAGTAGAGAAGTAATTCCGAAGAAAAGATTCCAGTAAAGTAGTTACGAAGAAGTGATTTCAAAGAAGTCATTCTAAGGTAGCAATTCGATTATTGAAGTTACAGAATAGTTATATAGGAGGTAAGCGATGAGTTTAGTACCGTATGTCTTGGAACAGACGAGCCGCGGTGAGCGGACGTATGATATTTACTCCAGATTGCTGAAGGATCGCATCATTTTCCTTGGGGAAGAAGTGAATGAAGTGACGGCAAGCCTTGTAGTTGCTCAGCTGCTCTTTTTGGAGTCTGAGGATCCGGGCAAGGACATCAGCCTGTACATCAACAGCCCCGGTGGTTCCGTAACGGCCGGAATGGCTATTTACGATACGATGCGTTATATCAAGTGCGACGTGTCTACGATCTGTATCGGTATGGCAGCCAGCATGGGAGCATTCCTCCTTGCAGGTGGTGCGAAGGGTAAGCGTTTTGCGTTGCCCAACGCCGAGATTATGATTCATCAGCCGCTTGGTGGAGCACAGGGACAGGCTACCGAGATTGAGATTGCCGCAAAGCACATTCTCAAGACGAGAGAGAAGTTGAACCGTATGCTTGCCGAGAATACCGGAAAGAGCTATGAAGAGATTGCGGCTGCGACGGAGAGAGACAATTGGATGTCGGCTGAGGAAGCGGTAGCTTACGGCTTGATTGACAAGGTGATTGAGAGTCGCTAGTTGTGTGGCGGGACACCGATGTGTCCGAATAGGTATTTTGTTACACGGGCAGGAGGCATGGACTTCCTGCAGAATGGAGAGTGTATGAGCAAGTCGGAAGGCTTTCAGAATAAGTGCTCCTTTTGCGGAAAATCGCAGGAGCAGGTACGAAAGTTAATTGTCGGCCCGAACAATGTCTACATTTGCGACGAGTGTATTTCGTTGTGCAGTGAGTTGATTGAGGACGAGTTCTACGATGACAAGTTCGATGATCTCGATGAGGCAGAGAGTATTAATCTCATTAAGCCGAAGGAGATGAAGGCATTTCTCGACCAGTACGTGGTTGGCCAGGACGAAGCAAAGAAGATGCTTGCCGTGGCGGTATACAATCACTATAAGAGAGTGCTTGCACAGAAGAATCTGGACGTTGAGCTTCAGAAGAGCAATATCCTTATGATCGGACCTACCGGTTCCGGTAAGACGTATTTGGCGCAGACGCTCGCGAAGATATTGAACGTGCCGTTTGCCATTGCGGATGCAACTGCATTGACAGAGGCCGGCTATGTCGGTGAGGACGTTGAGAATATCCTGCTCAAGATTATTCAGGCAGCGGATTACGACATTGCCAGAGCAGAGCATGGTATTATCTACATCGATGAGATTGATAAGATTACACGTAAGTCGGAAAATGTTTCGATAACACGTGATGTATCCGGAGAGGGTGTTCAGCAGGGTCTGTTGAAGATTCTCGAGGGAACGGAAGCAAGCGTTCCTCCGCAGGGAGGAAGAAAGCACCCTCAGCAGGAGATGTATCATATTGATACGACGAACATTTTGTTCATCTGCGGTGGTGCATTTGACGGACTAGAGAAGATTATTGAGGCGCGAATCGGTCAGAAGTCCATTGGTTTCAATGCGGCACTGAACGAGACGACTAAGGAGAACATCGGTGAGTTGTTTAGACAGGTGTTGCCGCAGGATCTTGTGAAGTTCGGTATGATTCCGGAGTTTGTCGGACGTGTACCGGTGAATGTAGCTCTGGATATGCTCGATGAGGAGGCACTTGTGCGTATCCTGACCGAGCCTAAGAATGCGATTACGAAGCAGTATCAGAAGATGTTTGAATTGGACGGCGTTGAGCTCGAATTCGAGGAAGAGGCGTTGCGTGCCATTGCAAGACGTTCTGATGAGAGAAAGACCGGTGCCCGCGGTTTACGCGCGATTATGGAGTCGGTTATGCTCAACTCGATGTACGAGATTCCTTCGGAGAACGACATTGTACGTTGTATCGTTACGAAGGAAGCGGCAGAGGGACTGGAGAAGCCGTTGTTGGTTCGCGATGAGACCGTGAACGACGGTAAGATCGGTCGCAAGAAGAAAAAGAACAGTGAGATTGCTTAATTCGGAGAAGTCTGTCTATGACTATGGACAGACTTTTTCCTGCTTGTAGTTCATAAGCGAATGATAGAGAAGGGTGACTATGGAAGAGAGAGAACAAAATGTATTGTCACGTGTGTTGCTGATAGCTCGCGAGGATCAGGTGCTGTTCCCGGAGATGCTGATGCCGTTCGAGGTTACCTCGGACAGTGACATGAATCATATTCGCAAGGCGGTGCAACGTCAGGAGCGCATTTTGCTTGTTCTGCGTAGAGATGCAGATGGCATGCAGGGCGATGCGGATAGCTATTATCGCATCGGAACGATGGCTGAGATTCGACAGATTGCGAACCTTCCGAACGGTCAGAACCGTGTCCTTGCATTTGGCACGGAGCGTGTGCGCATACTACGCGTGTACCATGAGGAAAGTGTCTATGCCGATGTAGAGCTGCTTCCGATGAAGGAGATTACGCTGAGCGGCAGAGAGCATGAGGCATTGCTGCGAACGTTGCAGGAGCTGGTTCAGGAGTTTTGTGAGATTCACGGTAAGCTGCCGAGGGAGATGGCAAAGGAACTGAAGGCCATTCGAGATTTGGCTCTTTTGAGAAAGCAGAGCATTCACCTGCTTCCGATGCCGACGAATCTGAAACAGGGGCTGTTGGAGACCGATACCGATTTGGCTCAGTATCGTGCGCTGTGCTCCATTCTTTCCAATGAAATTGCGGTACTGAAGATTCGTGCGGAGATTAAGACGAAGCTTCAGAAGACGCTCGACAAGAATCAGAGAGACTACGTATTGCGCGAGCAGATGAAGATCATCCGTGAGGAGCTCGGCGAGGGTGGCCCGACCGACGACAGTGTGCGTTTCTTTGAGGAGACCGAGGCCCTTGAGGCATCGGAGGAGATCAAGGAAGTTATTCGCAAAGAGATTAAGAGATATTTGTCCATGAACTCGAACAACAGCGAGGCGATGGTTGTGCGTACTTATATCGAGACACTTTTGTCGCTTCCGTGGAACAAGTCAACGCAGGACAATATTGATATGGCTGAGGCTAAGCGTATCCTCGAGCGTGATCATTACGGCTTGGACGATATCAAGAATCGAATTCTTGAGTATCTGGCGGTAAGAAAGCATGCGGAAAATACGGAGACGCCGATTCTGTGCCTTGTGGGACCTCCCGGAACGGGTAAGACGTCCATCGCAAAGAGCATTGCGGAGGCGATGAACCGTCGTTATGTGCGAGTATGCTTAGGTGGCGTACGAGACGAGGCAGAGATTCGCGGACATCGAAGAACGTACATCGCATCGATGCCCGGACGAATTGTTCAGGGTTTGAAGCAGGCGCAGAGCGCAAATCCGCTGATGCTTCTCGATGAGGTGGATAAGCTCGGCGGCGATTACAAGGGTGACCCGTCGGCAGCACTGCTTGAGGTGCTGGACAGTGCGCAGAACACTCGATTCGTCGATCACTATATTGAACAGCCTGTGGATCTGAGCAAGGTCATTTTCCTTGCGACGGCAAATTCCATGGATACCATTCCGAAGCCACTGCTCGATCGTATGGAGATTTTGGAGTTGAGCAGCTATACGCAGAATGAGAAGCTTCACATCGCGAAGGGACATTTGATTCCGAAGCAGCGTAAGCTTCATGGCTTGACGGCGAAGGACATTGCATTTACCGATGCTGCCGTTCAAGACATTATCGAATTTTATACGAAGGAAGCCGGTGTTCGTGAGCTGGAACGCATGATCGGTAAGGTATGCCGTAAGGTTGTTCTCGGCATAGCAGAGGCGGACGCTTCGGAGACGCAGAAAAAGGTGAGCATCGGGCTGAGGAACCTGAGAGAGTATCTCGGAAGACCGCGTCATCGCCGTGAGAAGCGGACAAATGGCGCTGAGGTTGGTGTTGTACGTGGATTGGCTTGGACCGCAGTCGGCGGAACTACGCTTGAGATTGAGGTAAATGCTTTGCCGGGTAGCGGCAAGCTGGAGCTTACGGGTCGCATGGGCGATGTGATGAAGGAGTCTGCGAAGACGGGAATCAGCTACATTCGTTCCGTTGCCGAGCAGTACAACATTCCCGGAGATTATTTTGAGACACACGATATTCATATTCACATTCCGGAGGGGGCGGTTCCGAAGGATGGCCCCAGTGCGGGAATAACGATGGCGACGGCAGTGCTTTCGGCAGTGACCAATCTGCCGGCAGCATCGGATGTTGCAATGACCGGTGAGGTAACGCTTCGCGGTCGAGTACTTCCGATCGGTGGCTTGAAGGAGAAGCTGTTGGCGGCGAAGAATATCGGTATCAACAAGGTGCTGCTTCCGATTGACAATGCAGAGGATCTTGCGGATATCGCGCAGGAGATTACCGAGGGCATGGAGCTGTGCCCGGTAAGCACGATGGAAGAGGTTTTGGGACAGACGCTGGTTCGCTAGTGCGAGATAGGGAGGTATGCGTATGCATATTAAGGTTGCGGAATTGCAAACCGTATGTGGTGTGACGAGCAAATTGCCGGTAAATGAGTGGCCGGAATTCGCATTTGCCGGACGTTCGAACGTAGGCAAGTCGTCTTTGATCAATGGTCTGGTGAATCGTAAGGCGCTGGCGAGAACTTCGTCCCAGCCGGGTAAGACACAGACGATCAATTATTATTTTCTCAATGAGTCCTTGTACTTTGTAGACCTTCCCGGCTACGGCTATGCTAAGGTCAGCAAGGAGTTGAAGGAAAAATGGGGCCGCATGATTGAACGCTACCTTTTGACCTCGAAACAGCTGAAAAAGGTGTTTTTGCTCGTAGACATTCGACATGAGCCTTCCGCAAATGATAAGAGCATGTACGAGTGGATCGTTCACAATGGATTTGAGCCGATTGTCATTGCAACAAAGCTCGATAAGATTAACCGAAGCCAGAAGGACAAGCAGGTTAAGATGATCAAGCAAAGTCTTGGCATGAAGGCAGACGGTTGCTTGATTCCGTTCTCTTCGGTAACGAAGCAGGGTGCGGATGAGATTTGGGCACTGATAGAGTCTATGCTATAGAATCATTACCATTGGAGGAAGCTTTCGATGCGAGAGGTTGTATTGAACGGAGAAGAGATGCGTACAAAGGCGGAGATGCATGATTGTTTGATTACGAACATGCGCTTGCCGTATTATTATTCGAGAAATCTGGACGTGCTGTGGAACATTTTGCAGAAGGAGACGGACCCGGTTCGAATTACGGTAATTCATCCGGAATGCATCGCTCGCGGATATGGTGAGGTGCTTTTGGAGATGTTTCGCGATTTGGCGGAGAACAATCGGAATTATGAATTGTGCATTCGCTAGATAGTGCGAACGAGATCGTGAAGGAGACACTCGCCAATGTGCGGCGAGCGACGACAAATAAAAGAGGGTGCCTGTTCGTTCAGGTCACCCATCCTCTAATAAGGTATTCAGAACGTAGGCATAGATGTCTGCGTTCTTCTTTTTCCAGTGTGCGCAGATCGCCTCGGCATTTTCCTTCGTCGGAACCAAAAGGCTGATCTCGATGATGGTAGAGTCGCGCTCGACTACCTTGAGCTCGGTGCGGTATTCGTTCTTTCGCACCTCGTAATAATCGGCGAGATTGGAAACCTCCTCGCGAAGAGAGTACTTCTGCTCGCTGAGGTACATGTCGATGTCGTCGCGGATGTTACGAGAGATGTTCTGATAAAAGAACGACAACGTCTCCTTGCCATCGGCTGTGATGCGATATTGCGAATTGCTTCTGGTCTGCTGAAGCGAGATGTAGCCGTCCTCGACGAGGTCGGTGAGCACCTGCTGTACGTTGAAGTAGCTCGTGTACTCCTTTTCGGTGATGAAGTGCGCCAGCTGAGCATTTGTCATCGGGAAGTCAACTCGATTCAAAATGTACAAAATGATGAGCTTATAAAGCATCAAGGTTTCGGGTTGCATATTGCGTCTCCTTTGTATGGAAGATGTGTAAGGCGCCCTTGTATGCAATCGGTCTGTTCCATGCGTTTCGAAATTGCATTGAGGACGGCTTTTTTGTTCTTTGTAAATTCGGGAGCGAGGAGCAACGATTTCTTGCCGTCACCGGTCATGCGGTGAATGACGACGTTGCCGGGGATTCGCTCGATGGCGGCGAGCAGCGTATCGATGTACGACTCGAGGTCCATCAGAGGAAAATGCTCCGGTGAAGCAGTATATTGCTCGGCTAGCGGAGTGCCCTGTAGGATGTGCAAAAGGTGCAGCTTGATGCCGGCAATCGGGTAGCGACAAACGTCGCCGACGCCTTGAATCATCTGCTCGGGCGTCTCGCCCGGAAGTCCGAGAATCATATGAACGATGATCGGAATCGCAGCCTCGTGCAGGCGGTTGACGGTCGCTTCAAAGGTGGAAAGCGGATAACCGCGGTTCAACGATTCGGCGACGGTGTCCTGCATCGTCTGTAGTCCGAGCTCAATCCAAATGGGCTTTCGGTATTCCTCGCGTAGACGAACCAATAGCTCTATGACCGAATCGGAAATGCAGTCCGGTCGTGTTGCAATGGACAAGCCGACGATGTCTTCGCCGGAAAGTGCCTCACGATAAATTCGTTCAAGGTAGGGCAGTGGCCCGTAGGTACCGCTAAATGCCTGAAAGTATGCCAGATACCGCTTGGCGCCCTTATGAGCTACGAGGCGTTTTGCCTCGGCCAGCTGTTCTGTGACGGACAGTGTGGCAGCGGGAGCAAATTCGCCGGAGCCGCCGGCGCTGCAAAAGCGGCAGCCGCCGAGTCCTACGGTACCGTCCCGATTGGGACAACCGGTTCCCGGATTCAGACTGAGTCGATAAATCTTCTCACCAAACTGCTCGCGCATGTATCGGTTGAAGGTGTAGATTCGATTCTCTTGCATAACGGCCCACCTTTCAGCATTTGCATTCCTATCATATCACAAATCGAGCAAGTTGCAAAGAAAAACTCGAGAAACAGCGGACAATAACGGTTGCGAAGTGCACTCGAATGTGCTATAAAGAAAAGGCAGTGTGGCAAGGTGCATAATGCGAGGCGGTTTTGCGCACAATGTCGCACGGAGACAGAAGGGAGACTACGATGGATATCTATGAATATATGGAGGGCTATGACCCTACCTTTGATATGGATGAGTTTGAGGAAAGACTGTGGGAGGCAATGCAGGAAGAGGATTTTGAGTTTTCGGATGAGTTCGAGGACTATTGCCATGTGTATGGAATCCATGATATCCATGCATTTTTGCGGAGAATTCGCGCAAAGAAGGGGCGCTACTAGGCTTTGTGAGATGCACGTTTGCCGGCCGCAGACGCCGACGTACAAGGCAGTTGAAGAATCGGATGCACCGGTTCACGTGAAATAGGATATGATTCAATAAAAAACGGGGCAGTGGATGCCCCGTTTTTGTGTTTACGATGTTGTCCTAGAAATTACTGCTCGTTAGAGGTCATTCCGAGGGTCTCCTTGAGAGCTGCGAGCTCTGCATCAACGTCCGGATTGTTCTCGTACTTGCCTGCAAGGTCACGGATGGTTGCACCCGGCTGGCTTGCATTCAGCTCTGCCATAGCCATAGCCTGGTCAAGCTTCTTGTCGGCAAGCTGCTCGAAACGCTCGAAGCTTGCAATCGTGTCGTTGGAGTTGGTAATGTCGGAGGTCATCTCGTTGATGCGCTCCTGAGCCTTAGCAACTGCAATCTTACCCTTAATCGTATCGCGTCTATCCTCAAGCTCGCGAATGTCAGACGTAAGCTTGTCATGCATATCGCGCATCTTCTGCGCATTAGCAGCAGCCACGGTGTAGTTAGCCTGAAGCGTGGTGAGCTTAGAGGTAAGCTTGGACTTCTCGGTGAGGAACTTTCTTGCGTCATCCTCGTTGCCGGCCTCAACAGCCTTGATTGCGTAATTCTGCATCTTCGCAATCTCTGCCTCGCACTCGCTAACTTCGCGCTTGCAATCGGTTTCCTGTGCCATAACAGCAGCGGTTTCCTTCTTAACCTTTGCCAAATCGGAGTTAAGGTTACGGAGACACTGATCAATCATCTTCTCCGGATCTTCACACTTATCAAGGAGTGCGTTGATGTTGGAAGCCATAATGTCTTTGAATCTCGTCAAAATGCCCATGATTCTATCCTCCCAAATTTTCATATAATATTGTCCGGTTACCCGTTAAGTACATTTTAATACATCTGCCTGTGTGAGTCAAGGGGTAATACGAAAAAAGGTAAATACAAGTGACACATTCGGCTTATGACAAAATGCACGCAATTTTGAAGGAAGTCATTGCTGAAAATGTGTTTATGCTTTATAATTGCAGAAAGAGCATTTGAAGGGACAAGCATTATGTGGATTGCAGACGGATGGACTGATTATGAAGTAATCGATACCTCGGGTAAGGAGAAGCTGGAGAGATGGGGCGACTATCTTTTGATTCGACCTGACCCGCAGGTGCTTTGGAATACAGCGAAGAGGCATTATGGATGGAAGAAGCCGAATGCCCATTATCATCGCAGCAATAAGGGTGGCGGCGAGTGGGAGTTTTTCAATCTCCCGAAGGTGTGGCAGATTTCTTACGGAAGCCTATGCTTCAATCTGCAACCGTTTAGCTTTAAGCACACCGGACTTTTCCCTGAGCAGGCGGCAAACTGGGATTGGTTTTCCGAGCTGATTCGCGAGCGTAAGGCGCAGCATCCGGATCGTCCGGTTAAGGTGTTGAATCTGTTCGCCTATACGGGTGGCGCTACGATGGCAGCAGCGGCAGCCGGTGCGCAGGTGACGCACGTGGATGCGTCCAAGGGTATGGTGAATTGGGCGAAGGAAAATGCGGTGTCCTCCGGTTTGGCGGACGCACCGATTCGATACATCGTGGATGATTGTCAGAAGTTCGTCGAGCGAGAGATTCGAAGAGGAAATCATTACGATGCGGTTATTATGGATCCTCCGTCGTACGGACGCGGACCTAAGGGTGAGGTGTGGAAGCTCGAGGATGCCATTTATGATTTTGTGAAGCTGACGGCCGAAGTGTTGAGCCCGGACCCGTTGTTCTTCCTAATTAATTCGTATACGACGGGATTGCAGCCGGCGATGATGGCGTACGTTGCGGGATTGTTACTGAAGCCTCGCTATGGAGGAACGGTGACGGGCGACGAAATCGGACTTCCCGTGACATCTACGGGGCTGGTGCTCCCGTGTGGTGCGGCATGCCGTTGGCAGAGCGATAGCATTTGAAAGAGGATAGTATGAGTGAGTTTTTGAGAAAATGGTGGCCGTTGGCGGCAGTCCTTTTGGTGTTTGTCGTGGCGCTGTGCATTATTCTTTTCGTGGGAAATGATGCGCCGGAGGCGAACTATGTGAACGGTGTCGATAAGCTGGAGTTGGATGGCGTTACGTACATGCTGATCAATGACGTAACGAAGGAAGAATACATCGGTTCGATGGTGCGCAGCATTTTGTCGGCGGAGCGTGGTGAGAAGATTGCCGAAATTAAGTCCTTCGGACTCATGGTCATAGCGATGCTTTATGACGTTGTCGGAGATGACACGCAGAAGTATGTGATTGACTCCACCGGTCGTATCTATATAAAAGAAGAGTTCTACGAGGCGGCGAAAGCGGAGCTTGCGGATGAGGCTGCCTTTACGGATTATCGTATGGTCGGTACGGACAAGAGCATGTCCGGCTTGAAGGAGCTTTCGATAGAGCAGGTGGAGATGATTCGAGATGCGATGGAGAACGGACAGGAAGTGTCTATTACGGATAAGCCGTTCATCATCAATTATCAGAATCGCCGCGAGATATTCGCATTTTCCGAAGACGGTCTTTTGTATCGCGCGGAGTTAGAACTATTCTTATATGAAGAAACGGTATTCGTTACGACTTACTTTGCGGGCAATGAGGATGCGACAAAGGACCAGGCGTTAAGAGGCGTTCCGTTGCCGGAGGAACTCGGTGAACAAATCAAGGCGATATGGAATTGAGAA
>JAZODS010000112.1:0-2628 GCA_045597165.1 Lachnospiraceae bacterium
CACTGCATCAGCGACGAATCGTTAGAGGCACTGAAGCGCTTCATAGCCGAGAAGTAAGTCTCCTACGTACTTACGCACCGCTTACAAAGCAAGCGACAACATAACCTGACGAATACAAAACGCGGCCAACCGTTACGTTGACCGCGTTATTTTATTGCTTCGCTATTTCCGGGAGCCAAATGCTTCACTCTTTTCCCTGCCCCTTCGAGAACAGATACGTTCCGATGCCGACCGCAATCGTCAGGTTCAAGGAATCCACCTCCGGAGACTGCGGAATGATGATGCTCTCACCATACTGCGCGTACTCCTCGGGCAAGCCCGTCGCTTCGTTGCCGAAGATGAGCGTATACAGCTTAGGCTTCGGACAATTGTCTACCGTCAGCTGTCGCTTGCCGGTCAGCATGAAGGAGAAATACTCTCTTTCGTTCGCGCCGAAACCGGAATCGGATGCCACTGCGCCGCCCGCCTCGGCCGCCACGCCGCTCGCCTCACTCCGATACTCCTCAAACGACTCGAAATATCGCACATTTAGCGAAAAGATCGCGCCCATAGATGCTCTCACCACCTTGGGGTTGAACAAGTCCACGCCCGGTGAGATGATTGCGATGTCGTGAATGCCAAAAGCAAGACACGTTCTCAGAATCGTGCCCGCATTGCCCATATTGGACGGATTCACGAGCATCAAATGCGGCTTGTCCCACGAAAGGTTGCTTTCGTATTTGCGGAACACGCCGATGACGAATACATTTTCCTTGTCGCTCAGTCTGGCGATCGTCTTGTCGCTGCTCCACACGGGAATGCCCGCCGCTTTGCACAGACCCTCGACATGCTCTCTGTCCGAAAAGGTACTGTGAATGTACACTCCCAGCACGTCCTGCGGACGCTTCTTTATCAATTCAATCGTCGGAAATGCTCCGAGCGCATAGGAGTAATCGCACCCCTTCTTGTACGGCTTGATCGGTTCCATCACGCCCTCCTCCGTTTTTCCTACTCACTGCCTTCGTTCGCTCGCACGGGCGAGCTTCGATAGACTGCAAACGCCTACTCAACCTCGCTGAAATACACCGTCTTGCTTGCAAAATCGCCGTATACGTTAACCGAGATTCCCGCGCGCATCAGCGTACGTCCGCTCAGCACCTCGCCGGTCTCCTCGTTGCGGTAACGCTTGTTCTCATCAAGACCCTGCAGGCAAATCATGCGACTCGGATAATTCGCTCTCGCAAGCACCTGCACGAACGTGAACAGCGCCTCGCTCTTGTCCTTCGATACGAACATCCACGCATCGTAGCCGTCGTCCGAGAACGGATTGCCGATACGGTACTGGTCACCGGTTCTCACAAGCGGGTTGAAGCGCTTGAACTTCTCCACCTGCGCCGGAATCGCCGCTCTGTCCGCCTCGGAAATGCGCGTTACATCGAGCTCGTAGCCAAATGTTCCAACGAGAGCCACATCACCGCGCGTAGCGAACGGTGTCGTACGTCCGACCGTATGATTCGGACAGTCGGAAACGTGAGCGCCCATCGTAGACGCCGGATAGCAAAGGCTCGTACCGTACTGAATCTTCAGACGCTCGATGGCATCCGCATCGTCGGAAGCCCAAATCTGCGGGGAGAAATACAGCATCGCCGGGTCGAAACGAGAACCGCCGCTCGAGCAATTCTCAAGCAACAAATACGGATAGTCCGTCGTTAAACGATTCATCACATCGTATACTCCGAGCACATAGCGGTGCCACAGCTCACGCTGGCGCTTTCTCGGAAGAGACGTCGAGCCGACCTCGGTCAGGTGGCGGTTCATATCCCACTTGATGTACTCTACATTTGCCGAATCGAGAATGGCACGAATCATGCCGTATACGTAGTCGCGCACCTCAGCATTGGAATAATCGAGCACGTACTGCTCTCTACACTGCGTCATATCGCGGCCGATAATCTGAATGGCCCATTCCGGATGCTCACGATACAGCTCGCTGTCCGGGCTTACCATCTCCGGCTCGAACCAAATGCCGAACTTCATGCCGTAGGAATTGACCTGATCGACTAAATACTTCAGGCCGCCCTGCAGCTTCTTCTCATAGACAAACCAATCGCCCAAGGACGAATTGTCGGAATCTCTGTGACCGAACCAACCGTCGTCCATAACAAGCATCTCGATGCCGAGCTCGGAAGCATCCTTTGCAATGCTCAGAAGCTTCTCCGTATCGAAATTAAAGTATGTACCCTCCCAGTTGTTGATGAGCACCGGACGCTGCTTGTCCTTCCACTCACCGCGAATCAGATGATTTCTGTACAGGTCATGGAACGTACGCGACATATTGCCGATACCGGACTCCGAATATACCATCACGACCTCAGGTGTCATGAAATCCTCTTCGGGGCGAAGTAGCCACGAAAAATCGTACGGATTGATACCCATTACAAAGCGGGTTCTATTGTGCTGCGTCACCTCAGCCTCTGCGAGGTAATTGCCGCTGTATACGAGGTTGAAGCCATACGCCTCACCGTGCACCTCGTCCGCACCGGGCGCCACGAGTGCTACGAACGGATTGTGCTGGCTCGAGGACACGCCACGAACACTGTCGACCATTTGCTTGCCCTGGTGCAAGCGGCAACGCTCAATCGCACGCTC
>JAZODS010000113.1:0-2804 GCA_045597165.1 Lachnospiraceae bacterium
TAGAAACGTGCTTACGAGAATGCGGTGTCTTGGAGTTGAAGTCTCGGAGAGTTACAATGCTGTCTGGAGGGGAAAAACAGCGAGTGGCAATTGCTCGTGCCTTGGTAAAGAATCCTTATGTGATTCTCGCGGACGAACCTACCGGGAATCTAGACGTGCGAAACGGACAGAAGGTTTTTGAAGAACTGGAGCGCATATCGAAAAAGTGTATGGTCATCGTTGTATCTCATGATATAGATGCGGCGAGGATATATGCGGATCGAATTATTGAATTAAGTGACGGACAGGTTATTCGTGATGAGGCAAATCATCAAAAGAATGCGCGATGGGTGTTTTCTGTGAAGGATGAACAAGGAGAAGTGTTGTGGCATTCGGGTTCTCTAGAGGATCCGGTGTTGAAGTTGACCTCACGCGTGGATGCTTCCGGCAAAGTGGGTGAGCTATTTGCAGTGCGGGAGGAGAAAACAGCACCAATTCAAGAGTTCGAGGAAGCCCGAGAGGAAGAAATAGCAAAAATCAAAGGGCTATCTGTTGGAAAGACCATTCGATTGGCGAAAGCGCATTTGAACAAGCGCAAGGTGAGACTGTGTATATCTATCGTAATTCTTGCAATAGCGACCAATCTGTTTGCTGCATTTTGTTCTCTGTTGAATAATAACTACGCGGCATCTCTCGCAAAATATTATTCGGACAATCCGGAGTCCATTGCGATGCTGGAGATTGGTGAACGATATGTAGGTGAACGTAGTAACCCGGGACAAGGAAGCTATGTAAGAGAACGCTTGAGTGAGCTGGTAGGGGAAAAGAATATCTTTCCTTATATGGCAATGAATCAGGTGAGCCAGGAACCGACTAATGAACTGCAGGCTACGCCCGTGGATGGTTCTGAATCGGAGATGGAACGGGCACCGATTGCAACCATAGGTACTTTTGTATTAGGTGACGGCATAATGCCTAATGTGGACTATATAGGGACGATGCCCGAAGAGCATGGGGAGCTTGCTGTGACAGATTATGTTCTGGAGCAGTTGAAGATGGATGAGAATTCTATCGGCAAATCGATTTACTGGAACAATGAAGAATGCGTGATTACAGCGATTGTACACACAGACTACAAGGAAAGGTTGCAATACGACGAGTCGGAGGACAACAACCGAGAGTATTATATGAACTACCGGTATGCGGTAGCGTATCTGTCCGAGAAGACAATCAACGTGTTGCGCAGTGATAAGAAAGAAGAAGGAAAATCTTTGTTGGTTCATTCCGGCAACATCTTGTTAAGTAGTATGACGCTAGCGTACGCTACTTCTACGGCAACGTATTGTACGGTGGAAGCCATAACTGAGGAGCCGCTTCTGTTTGGAACGCTTCCTAACGGAGACGGGGAGATAGTGATTGCAGAGTATTTGGCCATAAATAAGGGAATTATCGCAGAGGGAAAAGAATTTCAGCCGACTACAATCAACATAAGAGACCTGTATGAGGGACAGTCCCAAGAGTGGGTACTAGCCTGTACAAATATGCGTGATTTCTTGGGCGAATCCGTTACGGTCACCGGCATAATAGAGGATGGTGCGGATTTCTATGTGTCACAGAGCATCTATGAGAAGTTGGTAGATCACTATTATGATTACTTTTATTATCAGTCGCTTGGTGTTGAGATGAGCAGTGATATTGAAGATAAAGTGAGCAGTCTATATCCTTCGCCATTTATCTTGGCGACGCCGGATTGTCAGCATGTATATGAGATACACGAAGGCATGAGCAGATTAAGTGTATACGGAACGGTGATTACGGCGGCACTTCTTGTAATCATGGTGGGAACGATTGTGTCTTCCGTCTACTATAGCGAAAAGGATAACCGACGAAAAATAGGAGTTCTTCGTGCGTTGGGTGTGGAACGAAAAAATGTGGCAGGAATCTTTGCGGTAGAGACAATCATATTAAGTCTCGGAGCTATTTTGTTAGCAACCGGAGGTACATTGTGGTTCTACCGGTTTGTGCATACACATTTGGAAAAGAAGATGGAGTGGAGTCATTATATCAACGTCTTGAATCCGAATTACGGAGTTCTGGCGATGGTTGCAGGAGGAGTTCTTCTCGCCTGCTTGGCAATTGCCATTGTTCCGATTATATTTGTAACACGCAAAAAACCGGTTGAAATCATTCGAGGATAATAAAATCGGTGGTATGTGCTATACAGCATGTACCACCGATTTTTTATGTCTTTATATATTGTTAATCGTATAAGCGCTGATAGATATCATTGACATGGGTATCCGAAAGCGTATCCTCGAAAAACAGCTCCGATGCGCGTCTGGCCTGCTGCACGAGCATCAAAAGGCCGTTGTAGGCGGGGATGCCGAGCGACTCGGCCTGCATAAGCAGTTTCGTCTTTTTGGGATTGTAGATGATATCGATTACGGCGCGCAAATGCTTGTACGGCGCCAAGTCCATCGGAGAGGCATCGACGTTCGGATACATGCCGACCGGGCTTGTATTGACAATCAGTGCGGCGTCGGTATGCAGCTTTGCCGCGGTTTCGTACGTGCATACGCCCGGCTCTTCCTTGTACTTCACAGTGACAATCTCCGAGGGGGAGAAGTCGCGAAGGGCCGCCAAGATGGCTTTGGAAGCACCGCCGTTGCCGAGCACGAGCACCTTACGGTCCGTGATATCAATCCTACCGGCCTTTAGTGTCTCGACAAACCCATAATAATCGGTGTTGTAGCCAATCAGACGGCCATCTCTGTGCACGATGGTATTCACAGCGCCGATCTTCTCCGCCGACGAGTCGAGCTCGT
>JAZODS010000114.1:0-5410 GCA_045597165.1 Lachnospiraceae bacterium
CAGGCGATTGCGGATTATGTCGGCGATTCCTTTTATCTCAGTAAGGTGGCAGCAGGACTTTCGAATCAGACGGTAGTGTACTGCGGCGTGTCCTTTATGGGCGAGAGCGGATGCCTTTTGAATCCGGAGAAGCAGGTGCTGATGCCGGACATGACTGCGGATTGTCCGATGGCTCATATGGTAACGAAGCAGGAGATCGACCTTGCCAGAGAGCAGTACGAGGACCTTGCGGTTGTGTGCTACATCAACTCCACGGCGGAGATTAAGTCTTGGGCGGACGTGTGTGTCACCTCGGCAAATGCGGTGAACATCGTGAGAAACCTCCCGAATCAGAACATTTTGTTCATTCCGGATAAGAACCTCGGTCGCTATGTGGCATTGAAGGTGCCGGAGAAGAACGTGATGACGGTGAAGGGCTATTGCCCGATTCACGAGAGCATTTCCGTGGAGGAGATGAGACAGCTGAAGGAGAAGTATCCGGAGGCAGAGGTGCTGGTACATCCGGAATGCAACGAGGAAGTCGTTGCGATGGCGGATTACATCGGTTCCACCTCGGGCATCTTGGATTATGCGGCTCAGAGTGAGGCCCAGGTGATGATCATCGGTACTGAGATCGGAGTGCTTTACGAGCTGGAGAGACAGAACCCGGACAAGACATTCTTGTTCCCTAAGACGGCGCCGATTTGCCGTGATATGAAGCGCATTACGCTGGAGAAGGTGTTGCACGTACTGCAGACCGGTGAAAATGCGGCATCCGTTACAGCGGATTATGCAGACGCTGCAGGGGAGACATTGACGAAGATGTTGGAGCTTGCGAAGTAAGGAATTCGAGCAACGAGCTTTCGGCAGGAGATGGCCGAAGAGTCGTGAGTGAGGAGGATAATATGATTCAGGAGATGAATTATGATGTAGTAATCGTCGGAGCGGGCGTAGGTGGTCTGTATACGGCATTGCATTTGCCGAAGAATCGACGAATTCTGATCATTTGTAAGGAAGATAAGGACAGCTGTGATTCGATGCTGGCACAGGGCGGCATTTGCGTTCTGCTAAGCGATGAGGACTATCCGCTGTTCTTCGAAGATACGATGAAGGCAGGACACTATGAGAATCGCAAGGAGAGCGTGGACATTATGCTTCGCTCGAGTCGTGCGGTAATCGATCACCTGCTCGAGCTCGGCGTTCGCTTTGAGAAAAATGCGGACGGAAGCTTGCGTTACACCCGTGAGGGAGCGCATTCCAGACCGAGAATTTGTTTCCACAAGGACATCACCGGAAAGGAAATTACGACGGTGCTGCAGCGTCATGTGGAGGCGTTGTCCAATGTGACTTTGATGGAGTACACCGAGATGACGGACTTGCTCGTTCGTGACGGTGTGTGCGAAGGAATTGTGGCGAAGCAGGGGGAGAATGTCTTGCACATTCACGCAAAGGATACGGTGCTTGCAACCGGCGGAATCGGCGGTTTGTATGAGCGCTCGACGAATTTCCCGAGCTTGACCGGAGACGGTGTGCGCATTGCACAGGAACACGGTGTTGAGATGGAGAATCTCGATTACGTACAGATTCATCCGACGAGCTTGTACACCGAGAAGCCGGGAAGAAGCTTTTTGATTTCCGAATCCACTCGTGGCGAGGGCGCGATTTTGTTAAATGCAAATGGAGAGCGCTTTGTAGACGAGCTGCTTCCGCGCGACGTTGTTACGAATGCGATTGAGGAGCAGATGAAGAAGGAAGGCAGCAAGCACGTATGGCTTTCCTTTGAGAACATCCCGACGGAGACGATTCTCGAGCATTTTCCGAACATCCGAGACAAATGCCTTGAGGAAGGCTATGATATTACGAAGGAGCCCATCCCGGTAGTACCGGCGCAGCATTATTTCATGGGCGGAATTCATGTGGACCGTAATTCGGCTACGACGATGAAGCATCTGTATGCAGTCGGCGAGACGAGCTGCAACGGCGTGCACGGAAAGAACCGATTGGCGAGCAACAGCTTGCTGGAGAGCTTAGTATTTGCGCAGAGAGCGGCTTATAAGATCGCCGCGGAAAGGAAGAACAATATGAATACGATTACGATGAATTTGGCAGCGGACCGTTTTATCCGTCTGGCACTGGAGGAGGACATCAACAGCGAGGACGTGACGACGAATTCCGTGATGCCCGAGTATCAGAAGGGTGAGGTACAGCTGATTTGTAAGCAGGACGGTATCATTGCCGGACTTGGCGTATTTGAGCGCGTATTCACGTTGCTCGACCCCGAGACGAAGGTGGAGTTCGATGTGTCGGACGGCGACCACGTAACGAAGGGACAGCATTTGGCTACCGTAATCGGTGACATTCGCGTGTTGCTTTCAGGTGAGCGTACGGCGCTGAATTACTTGCAGCGTATGAGCGGTATCGCAACCTATACGAATTCCGTGGCAAAGCTTTTGGAGGGCACGAATACGACGCTTCTCGATACGAGAAAGACGACTCCTTGCATGCGTATTTTCGAGAAGTACGCAGTTAAGGTCGGTGGCGGCTCCAATCACCGTTACAATCTTTCGGATGGTGTTCTTTTGAAGGACAATCACATCGATGCTGCAGGTGGCGTGAAGGAAGCGATTGAGGCAGCGAAGAAGTACGCTCCGTTTGTACGTAAGATCGAGGTAGAGACTGAGAATTTGGACATGGTAAGAGAGGCTGTGGAAGCCGGCGCGGACATTATCATGCTTGACAATATGACTCCCGAGCAGATGGCAGAGGCAATTCGTATCATCGACGGCAGAGCAAAGACCGAGTGCTCCGGCAACATCACAAAGGAGAATATCGCAACGATTACTTCGCTCGGCGTAGATTATGTTTCGAGTGGTGCGCTGACCCATTCGGCACCGATTCTCGATATCAGCTTGAAGCATTTGCGTCCGATTGAGTAAGTCGGTATAGCGCGTGTGGTTAGTGGGGCGCGCGAGTACGAAAGAAATGTCGCGAGAGATAGACAGGAAGGGAGAAGGAGATGACAGGTACACAGCGTAGAAAAGAGCTTGTGTCGCAGCTGCGCAAGGCAAATGAGCCGCTTTCCGGCGGAGCCATCGGTCGCTTGACCGGCGTGAGCAGGCAGGTCGTGGTGCAGGACATTGCGTTGCTGAGAAGCGAGGGGTATCCCATTGTGGCAACCCCGAGAGGCTATGTGTTGGATGAGCCTACGCAGGCAGTACGATTGCTGAAGCTGTTTCATACAAATGAGCAGACGGAAGAGGAGCTCACGACGATCGTCGATATGGGCGGTAGCGTGTTGGATGTTATGGTGAATCATCGCATTTACGGTAAGGTGACGGCGCCGCTGAACATCAAGAGCCGTAGAGATGTGCAGGCATTTATGTATAATCTCGCTTCCGGAAAGTCGACACCGCTGATGAACGTGACCGGAGGGTATCATTTTCACCGCATTGCGGCGGACAATGAGGCTATCCTTGACGAAATCGAGGCGGTATTGAAGGAAAAATGCTTTTTGGCCGAGCTGCTCCCTTACGAGAAGGAGGAGCTGCTTCAGGCAAAGGACGAAGCATAGATAGGCTGAAGAGTAGTTAGGTTGAAGCTAAAATGTGCGACGGTCTGATTAGGAGGTAACAAAGATGCGCTTGGGGATTAACACGACCTTGCAGCATTCTTCTCCGGAGGAGTGGGCAAGAAAGAATTATGAGCTTGGTTGCAAAGCGGTTTCGTTTCCTGTGGATTATCGGGCGGGCGATGCGGTCATTGAGGCCTATGCCGCGGCTGCAAGGCAATATGATTTGGTAATCGGTGAGGTCGGAGCATGGTGCAGTCCCGTGACGGAGGACGTAGCACAGCGCGAGGCGGCACTGGAGCGATGCATTCAGCAGCTTCGTATGGCGGACGCAATCGGTGCGAGATGCTGTGTCAACGTAACCGGTTCGGCAGGTGCGAGATGGGACGGCCCGTATGCGGACAACTTTGCTCCGTGGTTTTATGAGCGCGTCGTAGATTCCATTCAGAAGATCGTCGATGCGGCGGCACCTACTCGTACGGACTATACGATTGAGCCGATGCCGTGGATGGTTCCGACGGGACCCGAGGAATATTTGAAGCTGATGCAGGATGTCGGCAGAACGCATTTTGCCGTACATATGGACATGGCAAACTGGATGTGCAGCCACGAGCGCTATTTTGCGCAGGAACGCTTCATGGACAAGTCGTTTGAGATGCTCGGCCCGTGGATTCGCAGCTGCCACATCAAGGACGTATTGCTTCAGCAGGAGTTTACGTTTCAGGTGAAGGAGCTGCCGTGCGGCGAGGGCGAGATGAATCTCGAGCACTATGCAGCATTGATCGAGAAGCTGGATCCGAATATGCCGGTGTTTATCGAGCATTTGCATTCGGATGAGGAATACATTCGCAGCGCGAAGTACGTGAGCGAGAGATTGAAGGCGTACGTATAGGAAAATGTACCGCGGCGCGAGTGGCTCGGCGCGACAGCATCTGACGATTCGGTGAACGTCAAGGCAGGAGGGTATACATATGGGAAACGGTAATTCCAATCAGATTACAAGAGAGTATTATGATAGCATCTTGCTGAAGATGCGACACATTGACGCGCAGAAGCCGGACACGTCGATTGAGCTGTTCGGTGAGCAGTTCGGTACACCTGTCATGACGGCAGCACTTTCGCATCTGAATAATACGTGTGACAACGGCATGGTTGAGATGGCAATCGGTGCAAAGCAGGCGGACGCTGTGTACTGGTGCGGCATGGGTGAGGACGAGGAGCTTGAGAGCATTTGCAAGACGGGCGCTCGCGTCATCAAGATCATTAAGCCCCATTCGGAAAATGCCGAGGTTATGCGTAAGATTGCACACGCTAAGGCGTGTGGCGTTATGGCAATGGGCATGGACATCGATCATGCATTTGCCGGCAACGGAGAGTATGACAACGTGCTCGGTCTTCCGATGAAGCCGAAGTCGACCGAGGAGCTTAGAAGCTTCGTAGAGGCCGCAGGAGTGCCGTTTATCATCAAGGGCGTATTGAGTGTAGAGGATGCGCTCAAATGCGTGGAAATCGGCGCAGCAGGCATCGTAGTGTCGCATCACCACGGCATCATGGATTTCGCGGTACCGCCGTTGGCGATTCTGCCCGAGATTGTGAAGGCGGTGGACGGCCGACTCAAGATCTTCATTGATTGCGGTGTGGAATCCGGCATGGACGTATTCAAGGCACTCGCACTCGGAGCAGACGCAGTCTGTGTAGGACGAGCTCTGATGGGACCGCTCAAGCAAAATGCGGCACAGGGAGCAGCAGAAGCAATCAAGCGCATGACCGCTGAAGTGGCAGGCGTTATGGCACGCACGGGATATGCGAAGATTGCGGACATAGACGACACGTGTGTGTGGCGCGCGTAAACGCAGTGATAGC
>JAZODS010000115.1:0-14638 GCA_045597165.1 Lachnospiraceae bacterium
CCCGGCGTAGCGACCGCTTCGCTTCTTAACGAAGTCACTCACGAGGCCGAGACCGCTTCGCCGGTCAGTGTACCCACTCCTGGCCTCTCGACAGACTCGCTGCGGCAGGCGCTTGAGCAACGCGAATACGAAGCCATTCACGTGGACCGGGAACGAATTACCTTCCGCCTGTCGTTCCTCGATCTGTTTCGGTTTCTCGATTGAGATCCGCCTCTTGTATGACAGGCGGGCAGATGACGGGCGGGCAGATGATGGACGAATATGCGCCTCGCGAACATGCGCGGTACGCACCTTGCGAGCATGCGCGCCGGATACCTTGACAGACGGCGCGTCGGGTAGGTATAATGGCGATAGTACATTTGCCTGAAAGGAAGCACTATGGATACGATTCAATTGCGCGCACACGCGAAGATCAACCTGGCTCTCGATGTTGTCGGACGTCGTCCGAACGGCTATCACGACGTGCGCATGATCATGCAGACAATTCAGCTTTACGACAAGCTCACGATTTCGACGATTGCGAAGGATGCGATTTTGCTTAAGACGAATCTCGGCTTCCTGCCTGCCGGTAAGGGTAACTTAGTATACGAGGCCGCAGAGCTATTCTTTGCACATACCGGCATTCGAAGCGGCGTGTACATCAACCTCGAAAAGCACATTCCCGTAGCTGCCGGAATGGCGGGCGGAAGTGCCGATGCCGCGGCGACGCTGACGGGACTGAACGAGCTGTTCGACACCGGACTGACGCTGAAGCAGCTGCAAGAGCTGGGCGTGCGACTCGGCGCGGACATTCCATTTTGCTTGCAGGGTGGCACCGCACTTTCTGAGGGCATCGGCGAGATTTTGACCGCTATCCCGTCCCCTCCCGCATGCCATGTATTGATTGTAAAGCCAAACATCAGCGTCAGCACGCGCTTTGTATATGAGAACCTTGTCCTGAGCGAACAGACTCGCCACCCCGATGTGGACGGCATGCTTGTCGCACTGCAACAAGGTGACTATCGCGGTATCGTGTCACGTCTCGGCAATGTGCTTGCGGACGTCACGGAGGCGCATCACCCCGAGGTAACCGAGATTCGCGAGACGATGCTTCGGCTCGGCGCGGACGGCTCTCTGATGAGTGGCTCGGGTCCTACCGTGTTCGGTCTGTTCTCCGATGAGCAGAAGGCAAATGAGGCATTTTATCATTTCAAGGTCGGCGCCTATGGTGGACAGACCTTCCTAACAAACTGGTAATCAGCAAGGCGACGGATTCCTCCGCCGCCTTTTTTCTATGTTCTACTCCTGTAGTAGGTTCAGTTCTGGGGTCTGATGAGCAGAAGCTTACTGCCCGGCACCGGCGGCGCTTCGAGCGAGCAATCGTTGTACTGCTCGATTCTTCGAATGGTAGTCAAGTGCTTCTTTGCAATCCCCCACCAATCGTCTCCCGGCTTTACAAAATAGCATACGAGATTCGGTAGCTGCGCCAGCATTTCCTCGGAAAATGCGGCCTCGTCTACCCCAACAAGAAACGCCTCTTTGCGTTGCTCAAGCACGAGCGTATCCAAGTGAACCGCCACCTTGAGCTCCAACTCGCGTTCATCGAGCATAACCGCGGAAATCTGATCGATTCCGGGGAACACCTCGTGCACGTAGCCCAAAAGGGTATCTTCCTGTGCGGCGGGCTTTCTTTTGCTCGCGTCAACGTAGTCCGCCGCGATGCCTCGAACCTCCACCAGCTGCGAGAACGGCAGCTGTGCTCTGTGACAAGCAAGTGGTCTGGCCGCCTCTTCGGTTTCGTAATACAACACGGCATCAACGACTCCTTCCACAAGCACGCCATCCTCTTGAAGCATTACCTCGTCTACCTTGACTTCTCCCCCTGCGTAGCAAATCGATTTCATCGGCGGTGCGCCGGCCGCAATGGACACTCTCGCATTGTCGCGAAAACGATACAGATTTTTGTTCATCAAGCTTTCCAGCACGTCCTCTTGATAAATCGGTGTCACCTGCTTCACCACGGAATACACATCCGTCATGACTTGGCACAGCTCTTCTTCGTAAGCCATTGCATTTAGCTCAAGCGGCACCTCGATATCCAAGATACGAACCTCGCCGTCGTTATCCTCCTGTGGCGTAACAATGCAGGTACCCATCTTCCATGTGATGTGCGGAACCATCTCCTCGCGCAGGCCGCTGATTGGAATGGTCGCGGTAATCGGCAGCTCCTCGCTTACCCATGCAAGTCGGTCATCCTCCGAGCAATAGAGCACGAACAGCTCCAGCTCGCCCTTTAAGAGCAGCTGCTCGCTCTGCGGACGGAATTCCATATTGCGAAATGCGGCTTCCTTGCTGAGTATCGTGCGAATCTCCGGCTTATTCCCGCCGAGCAGCACACTCTCGCGTACACGGTAGTTTTCCTGTCGGTCCACCGCCACGCTCCAAAGTGATTTCTTTTTCAGCTTACTCTCCAGCCCATCGACCATTCCTTGCTCCGGCATCTCTACCGCACTTTCCACATCCACGAGGCGATTTGCCGTGAGATTCAGCCGAAGAAGTCCCTTCAGCGCATATTTGCGGGAATGAATCATCGTTGCGGACAGTTCCTCAATCACAGCCTGCACGCGCACCACATCCCCCTCTGCATCCTGCTCTAGGTTTAGCAGCTCGTCAAATGGTGCTTCGACCTCCAACGCCTGCACCGGCTGCCCGCCTTCCTCTCCTATGTACAATACAGTGCACGCAACTACGCCTCGAACGTAACATTTGTCTCCCTTTACGCGCTGCTCCTGAACACGAACCTCGCCATGCGCACGGATGATTTCCAGCATGTCGGGCTTTGCATCCGGTACGTTATAATCCTCATCCACCGTAAATTGCATTGTGCTTCTGCCGATCACCTGATTCCTGTGTATATGCTTTTTCAATAATTCCATAGTTACCTCCATGCGCTCTTCCAAAGCATATGCTGCACCGGCGCACGGTATTCCGGAAAAATGCATAGTCGACGTCCTACTCGCATACGATACAAAAAACATTCTCCATAGGAAGGAACGTGTATGAAAAAGCTAATCGCACTCATCGTCGCCATCCTTGCATTTGCCATCGCATTTACGACGTCCTGCGGAAAGGAAACCGAGCCGTCGGGAGAGCTGACGGATTTGGAGTATACTATTGCAACCGAACAGGACTTGCCGGACAACTTGCTGACGATCATCAACCAGCGCAAGGAGCACCCCTTTCAGCTCACCTACACCACGACCGATGCGCTCTATCTCGTGAAAGGATACGGTGTGCAGGAGACCGGCGGCTATTCGATCCAGGTTCGCTCGCTTTGTAAGGATAGCAGCGCCATCTACTTCGACCCGATCCTAGTCGGCCCGTCCGAGCAGGACCAAGTCGCCAATACACCAAGCTATCCGTACATCGTCGTAAAGACCGAGCCGCTCGAGCTTCCGGTGGAATTTCCGAAATAAAAAAGCGGCACATTCGATCTCAATCGGATGTGCCGTTGCAGCTTTATGTGATTGTTTTTGCTTGCGTTCTACTGCAGTAGAACTTAGGCCACCAGTAACTATCGTATGTGCTGATTGCCGACACTCACCTCATTATCCGTGTACATAATCTCCGCTTCTCATCGCGGTGTCCAGGTCGGAAATGTAGCGCAAGCGCATGCTCTTCAGCGTAAGGCCGGTCTTCGTAAAGAAAAATCTTTGCACCGCATAATTGGCATTGAAATAAATCTTCTTCGTCTGCGTAACCTCTCGGCCGTTAGTTCCGTGGAACAAAAATACCGACACCGGAATGCCCGAGGCATACATCGTAATCGGAAGCTGTGCCGCCTCCGTTCCCTCGCCGATTGCGGTCAACTCGAGCTCATAGCCACCGGGCTTTGTAAGCTCCCAGCCAAATGCATAGATGCTGCCGCGCTTCGTCGTCACATCGCTCAGGTCAATGGTAATTTCGTCTTCCACCTTGAAATACGGAACCTCTTCGTTGATCTCCAGCTCCCATTCCGCCGTGCGACCGATCACCTCTACGTCATCCGGTGCTCCGCACATACGCAGCATCGCCGGCGTACGAAGCAACGCTCCGCATACATTTGCCGCCGACCGCACAAGCGCGTCTCTTGTCAGAATTCCCGCGTCAAGCGCTTCCCTTAGGTTGTCGCCGTGGTCGTTCTTCGAGCCGTCCGGACAGCACATATACACATCATTTTGCGCGTTGACCATTGCCGCAAAATTCGTATGACTTCCGCGACTACCGGCTTCATCGTAGCGGTCCTGCTCATTGATTGCCGCCCACCAGTCGGTCATAACCATACCTTCGAAGTACCACTGTTCTCGCAAAATGCCCGTATTCAACTCCGGATCCGTGGATGTCCACATGCCGTTCACGCGTCCGTAGGTCGTCATCACGAGATACGCACCGCCCTCACGGATTGCAATCTCAAAGCCGCGAAGGTAAATCTCACGAAGGGCACGCTCCGACACAACGGAATCGAGCGAATAACGGTTCGTCTCTTGATTGTTGCCGCAAAAATGCTTCAGCGTACCGGTCACGCCCGCTCTCGCAAAGCCCTCCAGCTCCGCTGCTGCCATCTGGCCGGTCACGTACGGGTCCTCACTGAAATATTCAAAGTTACGTCCGTTCAGCGGATGTCTGTGAAGGTTCATACCGGGGCCAAGCACCGTGTCAACATGATTCAAGCGCGCCTCCATACCGAATTGCTCAAACAAATCGCTCACGAGGCTGCGGTTCATCGTACAGGCAATCAGCGTACCGTTCGGTAAGGAAAATGCCTTCGTGCCGCAATCAAGGCGCAATCCACTCGGTCCGTCCGAACAACAGCCACACGGAATTCCGTACGCCTTCAAGCTCTCGGAAACTCCTCCGAACGTAGAAGCCGTTCCGGGTGTCGCCTTCGGGCTTCCCATGCCCTCGCCGCGAATGAGACCGAACATCTCCTCCTCCGTAAGCTGCGCCAGAAAATGATCCATCGTAATCTTTCCACTCAACACGTCAGCCAGCTTATAGCCCTTGTCACCGGTGAAATCAAGCGCCTTCGGCATCATATACGTCGGCTCCTCCTCACGAAGAGGTGTCTCCTCCGTACCCATTACATACTCTCCGCCGCGCAAATCGGGCTTCATACGCTTGAACGGTACGATCGGTCTCATCGCCGCTTCCTTCTGTTCCACAGGAAGTGTCTCCTGCAAGGTGAAGCTATAGACCTCCACCGCATCTCGCACATTTTCACCGAGGTACATATAGTAAACGCCCTTCTCCATGACGAAGCATTCCGGATAGCCGGATTTGCCGCTGTCGTCATAGGAAGAAAGCTCTCTTTTATCAATTGCAAAGATCAAGCTCTCGCTCTGACCGGGCTCAAGCGTCTCTGTCTTCTCAAAGCCGACAAGCGTACGAAGCGGCTTGCCGAGCTGTCCCTGCGGTGCCTGCATATAGGCCTGAACCGCGCATTTTCCCGGCACATCACCGATGTTCGTTACCGTAGCGCTCAAGAAACAGAACTCGCCGTCAAATGCCGCCTGGCCGGGCTCTATCGAAAATGCGGTGTACGACAAACCGTAGCCGAACGGAAACTGCACCTTGTCCTTCGCCACCGTCTCAAAATAGCGATAGCCGACGTAGATATCCTCGGCGTAGATGTCGCGCACCAAATCACCGAAGTTGCAGTCGGACGGATAGTCCTCCACCTGATACGCAATCGTATCCACCAATCTTCCCGACGGACTCTCGCGACCGACGAGCAAATCTACCACACCGAGGCCGCTAATCATACCGCCCTGCCATACGTACATCACAGCCTGCGGCTTGCATTCCTCAAGGAAGCTCATATCGATTACGTTGCCGGTGTTCAAAAGCAAAATTACACGTTCATGCGCCGCACAGACCGTCTTCAGTATCGAAAGCTCCGCCTCTGTCAAAAGATACGAGCCCTCGACCACCTTGTTGTCGCGGTCCTCTCCCGCGCTGCGACCGATGATTACAATCGCCGCATCCG
Source organism: Lachnospiraceae bacterium (assembly GCA_045597165.1). Lineage (GTDB taxonomy): Bacteria > Bacillota > Clostridia > Lachnospirales > Lachnospiraceae > ISDg. The sequence continues at coordinate 6,005 of JAZODS010000115.1, forward strand.
TTCGCTTCGCGACCTCTTGCGCAAGCTCCGCATCAAGCGGCATCTCGTCCTGGGACCAACGCTCCTGTCCCCAGCCAACGCCCTCTACGTATGGATTCTCCTCGCTCCACTTCGCGTACACCTGCTCAAGACCTTCATCGAGGAAAATGCCCTGCTCGCTCTGCAGCGCATCGAGGATTCTCACTCTCTTCGGTGCATTTACCAAACCGCCCGAGCCGGTTCCCGACTTGTACTCGTGGAATTGCGCACGTCCGTAAAGAGCCACGCGCATCCCCTCCGAAAGCGGAAGCGCCTTGTTCTCGTTGCGCAACAACACACAGCCCTCCGCGATAACGCGGCGCACCAGCTCCTCATACAACGGATAATTCAACTGATACCCCATACCTTCTTTGCCTCCTAATGAAATGAACTGCTGCTCATGGATGGACAACAGACGCGCTGCCTCCTGCGGATGATCTACAGATGCGCTACCTCTTACGGATGATCAGCAGACGCGCTACCTCCTGCGAATCATCGTCAAATGAGCTCCTGCTCGTTGATGATCAGCTTAAACTGAAGACCGAGCTTCTCCGCAGCCTTGCGGCACATAAGCATACGTCCCATGAATATCTCAAAATAGTCCATAATACTACCGTACTGCGTGTCTACATCAAGCGTGAGTGTAACCCGACTCTTCTTTTCATCGATCAACAGCTCTGAATTCTTCACAGAAAAATTCACACGGTCGTGGATGTCAAAGGTCTCATACGCCTGGTTTCTCACACGGCTTCTGCGAACGTCGGACTTGTCCGCCAATATCAGTGCCGCCGCTACATCATCCACCGGTACACCGGTTCCTTCGTCGTGGTTACCGATTGCGGTCACAATCGTAGCGATGTCTTCAGCCTCCATGTTCATGCGGTCGAGAATTCGAAATGCCATCACGGCTCCGCTCTGCGAGTGCTCCTGGCGATTGACCAAATTGCCTATGTCATGAAGATAACCCGCAATGCGCGCAAGCTCCTGTTCATGCTCCGAATGTCCGAGTGTGCGCAAGATATAGCTTGCCGTCTCCGCCACCTTCGTCACATGCGCGAAGCTGTGCTCCGTATATCCAAGTGCCTCAAGTGACTTGTCCGCGCGTGTAATGTACGTACGAATCGCCGCGTCCTTCTTTAGTTCCTCAAGCGTAATCATAATCTTCCTCCCATACTGTCAAAATATCGCGGCGCTTACAAAGCTCGCCGCAGCTCTACCTTCAGTATATCCATTTTCCCCGCACTTCGCAAGGTGATTAGTCATTTCTTTCGTAATATAAGAAGAGCGGCACGCCTCGCTCGGACGTCCGCTCTCCATGTAAACCCTTATCGCCACTAACTATGCAGACACTCTCGTATGTAATAATCTCCGTATCGGTCTTGAAGCTTTTCCTCCGTCGGCTGGAATCCTGCCTGCAGCAATGCCGCAATACGATTCTTTGCCTTCGGGATTGCCTTTGTCGCCAAGGTCGACACGTGGAACAAATCGTACGAATAGCGATTGATCAGCTGCAAAATCTCTACCAAACGCTCCTCTGTCTCGTATTCGGAACAGATGTCGAGTCGAAGCACTCCACGGTGCTTCCACGAGCCCTCGCCCATATAATGAAACAGCTCGACCGTTCCTACGGCTTGATTCAACCACGTATCCCGAATCGTAAATCGCACAAATTCTTTGGCTTCGTACGCATCCAACCAAAACAGGATGCATTCCTCCATCTCCGCCGGCGTCTCATAGCAGAAATCATTCGTACAATTATCTGAATTAAAAATGCGCTGTGCCTCCTTATCGGAATAACAGCGAAGCAGCTCTCCTGCGTCGCTCATTTGAACGAGTCGCAGCATCATACGGCTACCGCTCATATCCGGACAGTGAGTATAGACATCTTGGACACTCCAATCGCCATCGAGCGGACACTCCATAGCAATTCGAGAACCGGCCGGATCATACTGCTCACGATACCACGCCGCCTCGCGAAAACCAAGTCGCTCCCACAAACGCTGTTCCTCTACCGAATTGCCCGCCTCGAAATACAAGTACTTCGCTCCGAGCTGTCTTCCGAGCTTCTTTGCCTCCTCAAGCAGCTCCTTTATAGCCGCCTTAGAGCCTTCCGGCTTTGCCATCTGCAACCCGAACAATTCGATGTCCTGCTGCTGCGGTCCGATCAGTTTGCCGCCGATTCCCACAACACCAAGGCATTGCTCGCCGGCCCAAGCACCGAGCACCGTACCGCCATTCTCTATAACAGCCAACAGCCTCTTTCGTTCACTATCGATATCTCCGGGTGTAATTCTTCTTTCGACGATCGTCCATTCGCCCTGCACCTTGCGGTAGCACTTGTCCGCATTCCACGAACTTGAAAAACCTTCGAAAAACTCTTTTGTCAATTCATTCGCACTCAACTTGCGAACCACGATCTCACCTCCCCGTAAATTTTTTCGTCCACCACACAATTCTTTGTAGCATTATTGTAGCACGAACCCCTTGAGAGCACAAAAAAAGAATCCGCATTTCTGCAGACCCTTTTCGACACTTTTTTCAAAACGCACAGTTTTCCCGTGCTATGTGCAATATATTCTTCCATCTCGCAACTTAGAAGAGCGGTTGGATGATTCCGAGGTGCTCAAGAAGTATCTTAAGACCGATGAAAAACAGGATAATCGCTCCGAGTCGCTGTGCGATTGTACGGCATTTGCACCCGAACAGGTTGCCGAGCTTTGTACCGATCATCGAAAGCACACAGGTGATTACGCCGATTGCGGACACCGAAAACACGAGCCGACTGTTTTTCAAAAATGCAAAGGTAATTCCGACCGCCAACGCGTCGATGCTCGTCGCAATCGCCGGCACCAGCATCTCCTTCGCTCCGACTCTTCCGTCGCCTTCACATTCCTCGTCCGAGAAGGATTCCACGAACATATTCACACCGAGCGCTGCCAACAGGGCAAATGCAATCCAATGGTCGAACGCTTCGATGTAGCGCTGAAAATGATATCCTAGAAAGTATCCGATCGTCGGCATCAACGCCTGAAAGCCACCGAACCACAAGCCGCAAATCAGCGCTTCCTTCCAGCTCACGCGCTTCATCGCCAAGCCTTTGCATATCGCTACCGCAAATGCGTCCATAGCCAAACCGAATGCAATGATAATAACCACTCCTGTTGTCATCGCAACCTCTCCTTTCGATTATCCGCTGACCTTAGCATTTTTCTTTCTATCCGGAATCACGTAATACAATACATAGAAAATGAGTCCGAAGCCAAATGCTCCGAGCACATCCCACATCGAATGCTGCTTCAAAAATACCGTAGAAGCGATAATTAAGACACCGAAAATCTCGAGTAGCCATTTGCCCCGGCGCGCAGGCACTACGCTGCGACTGCGCCACGCCGCTATCATCACACCGAGCGTGTTATACACATGGATGCTCGGGAATACGTTCGTCGAGGTATCCGTGCTGTACAAGTACTCCACGATACGTGTGGCGATATTGTTCCTCGGAAACACCTCGGGGCGTAGCATCAAGCCGTTCGGGTATACGTACGATATGATGAGAAAGACCGTCATTCCGGAATACAAAAACATCACGAAGCGCACGTACTCCGGCTTATCTCCGAAGAACAGCCATACAAACAGGATTGCCATGAACGGAAACCACAAATAGTACGGTATAATAAACCATTCACAAAAGGGTATGATATCATCAATCGGCATATGAATCAAATTCACATTGTCCGTAAAGAGCTTCTCAGCCAACAGAAAGATTATCATGTATACCGGCAGATACAAAAGCGTCCACCAGTAACGAAACCATTCTTTTCTCATGCGCATTGTCCCCTTCATTAATTGAACTGAAACAGCGCGCGTGCCAGAGCATAACCATGTCGAATCACTACGGTGAAAAATGCTCCGTTCTTGCTGACGATCTTCGTGAGCAGCTGCTTCTTCATGTATTTGTACTGTCCTGCGTAACGCGACTTAATGCGCTCCCAGAACAGCTTTTTCTTTTGCAACGCATCCGGCGTTCCGATCTTCACAAACAGAGCCGAGCAGATAACCGCCATAATCACGAGATACTGCGACATATAGCGGCGAAGCTTCGAGTTCTTCACCGTGTCCAGCTCGTGCATTCCGAACATCGTATTGGAAACGAGCAGCTGCTGATCGATTCGCTCAATCAAGCGCTTTTCATTGACCGACTGGTCGTCGCGGCCGATAAAATAGTGATACAAATCGATGTCACAGTAGAACAGCGTCTTCACAAACGGCAACGGATAATATACAAACAGGTTGTCCACATAGAACGTATGCTTCGGCAGACGCAGACCGCATCGCTTCAACATGTCCGTACGATATACGGCCGAGTGCATCGTAATGTACTGCCCAACCTTAAACTTCTTCGTCTCATCCCACGAGAAGCTTCTTCCAACCGGCACCGCATTGCGGTAGTGGATGACCTTCGGCTTCTTCTTGCCGACCTTCTCATAGATATAGTTCACGATGATCATGTCATAGCTTAGCTTCTCGCGCTCCGCCTTTGACAGAAGCTCCATGAGACGATTCAGGCCATCGACATCGAGCCAATCGTCGCTGTCGAGGACATAAAAATACCGTCCGATTGCTTCCCCAAGGCCGGTCATCACAGCATCCCCGTGACCCCCGTTCTCCTTACGGATATAGCGGACGATGTTAGGATATCTCGATACATATTCTAAAGCCAGCTCCGCAGTTCTGTCTACCGAGCCATCATCTACAACCAATACTTCTACACAATCCCCTGCAAGCACAACCGAGTCCAATGCACGGCAAATGTAATCCTCCGAGTTGTAGCTCGGAATCGCAATGGATAATAACTTGTTCAATTCTCTACCTCACATCACAATACTTGAAACTCGTACTACTACACAATAGCAATACATTCGAGTCCCACACTTCCACACAATAGTACCACGTTTGTCCCGAAATTTCTACTAAGAATTTCTTAAGTTTCGTCAACATCTTTTGAGACTTCTCGGAGCCCACTTTTTCGTCGGCATTTCCCATACTCTCACCTTGCCTTGTCGAGGAAAATGTGCTATCCTATATTGTAGTCGCCGATTGGCCGCGACTGTGCATTTTCAACCGTTGTACAACACCCCGGCCAAGTGCGATTTATGAGCACGACACTCTTCGGAGGAACCTATTATATGAGAAAAAAGTATTATTTACGAGCTGTTGTCACCAGTCTGACAGTTCTTCTTTTGACAGTCGGAATGACGGTTGGAAGCGCATTTGCCGACACGGGCCTTACGCAAAGATCCTTGCCGCCGGCGAGTGGACTTCTCGAACCCGATTCACCGACACCCGAGCTACCCTCGGAGGATCCGACACCGACGCCTCCCGCGGAGTCTACACCGACACCGCCTACGGAGACCACTCCGACGCCTCCCGCAGAAAGCACACCGACGCCTCCTGCGGAAAGCACTCCGACGCCGACCACTCCTCCCGGAGAGGACCCGTCGCTGACGCTTTCGGACGATTCGAACTTTTTGCTGATGGACGGTGTTCCGATTCTCGCAAGATTGAGAATCTTTTCGACGAACGTTACCATCACTCTCGATGAGGACTACTCCGTGCCCGGCTTTGATGGGTATTGGATTGATGCGGGCGCAGTGATTCCTTTTACCATTTCCGTAGACGAAGGACATAAGATTTCACGCCTGACTCCCAGCTCGGGAACGCTCAATTATCTCGATGAATACGACACCTACGAGTTGACTACTCCGGCCACTCTCGGACCGATTGCGATTACGATACGTGCAGAGGAGATCACCGACATCACACCCGATTCGAGCCCGACACCCACTCCTTCCGGAAACGGCGGAAGCGGACAGATGCAAGGGGATGCTTTCGTGATTGAGGATGAAGGCTCGACCATTTCGCTCCCTTACAAGCCCGAGCGTTCGAAGTACATCGTCTTCGACAAGCAGCTGATTACCGAGGGAGACGAATTTACGATTGCGATTTCCTCAATCGACAAGGACGTCGACTACGAAGTGCATTACTACTCGTTGACCTATACGGACGGTGTCGACGTTCCCTTACAGGGACCGGCAACGATTTCAATTTCGCTCCCGGAGGGCCGAAATCCGGCATTTACTAAGGTATATGCCATCAACACCGGCATCGGCACGATTACACAACTCGATTCCAAGGGAAGCTCGGATGGAAAGGCCGTCGAATTTGAGACGTATCGTCCCGGCTATTACGTGATTACGTACTCGAAGCCAGCGGGACCGCTCAACCCGACCGCGACACCGACAGTGACACCGGTACCGACGAAACCCCCGACTCCGACGGAGGCTCCGCCCGCACAGGCACCGGCTCCGCCCGAGGGCAATCCGGCGACGTCGTTTTTGATGACGCTGCTCTACATGATCGGCACATTTGGCTTAGGTGCCGCTGCGTATTTCTATATTATCAAACCGAAAAAGTAATTCAAAAAGGGCTGTCCTATGACAGCCCTTTTTCTTTCGTATCCTTTTTCTCTTAACAGCCGCTGACCGTCTCTACCTTAATAACATTGGTGTTTCCGGTCTTGCCGTTAATCTGACCTCCGGTCAGTACGACATTCTCGCCGCCATGCAGATTCATAATCTTCTTCGACTGGTTCAACGCATTGTAGAACATAACCTCCATGGAGCTGAACTCCTCGCACAGCACCGGAGTTACGCCCCAGCTGAGATTCAGCTTGCGCCATACTCTCTCGGAAATCGTCATGCCGATGATATCAACCGGACAACGGAAACGGCTTACCATTCGAACCGTGCGTCCGCTGATTGAGCTCACAACGATGCATCTTGCCTTCACGTCGATTGCCATTGAGCAGGTCGAATGCGAGATGGCATCCAGGTTGCTTCGAATCTCAAACTCAGTCTGGCGGAATCTCTTCGCATAATTGATGCTTCTCTCCGTAAACTCCGCAATCTCTACCATGTTCTTTACGGCCTCCACCGGATACTTGCCGGAAGCGGACTCTCCCGAGAGCATAACAGCAGACGTGCCGTCGTATACCGCATTTGCCACATCGGACAGCTCGGCACGCGTCGGACGCGGATTGTGAATCATGGACTCTAACATCTCGGTTGCGGTAATCACGCGCTTTCCGAGCATGCGACACTTATTGATCAAATATTTCTGTACAGAAGGCAACTCCATAAATGGAATCTCTACGCCGAGGTCACCTCTCGCAATCATAATACCGTCTGCAAGTTCGCAAATCTCTTCGATATTATCCACGCCTGCACGGTTCTCAATCTTCGCGATGATGTCGATATCCTCGCCACCATTCGCATCGAGGAACTCTCTCATATCCTTGACATCCTGCTTGCAGGATACAAACGAAGCTGCTACGAAATCCACCTCATTCTGAATTCCGAACAAAAGGTCTTCCTTGTCCGCTTCGCTGAGGAACACATTTTTCAACACCTTGTTCGGGAAATTCATGCTCTTGCGGTCCGAAAGCTCACCACCGGCTACAACTCGGCAGACTACCTCCGTATCGTTCAACGAGGTCACCTCAAAGATAACGAGTCCGTTGTTCACGAGAATCGTGTCTCCAATGCTCAAGTCCTCGCTCAAATGCTCATAATTGACCGACACGCGCTCCTGATTGCCGACGATATCCTCCGTCGTAAAGGTGAACGTGTCTCCGTCCTTCAACGTAATCTTTTTGTTTTCAAAGGTGCGAATACGAAATTCCGGTCCCTTCGTATCCAACATAATCGGTATCGGAAGCTCCAGCTTCTCACGCACCTGCTTAATCAAATCTATCTTCTTCTGCTGCTCCTCGTGTGTACCATGCGAGAAGTTCAGTCGTGCCACATTCATTCCGGCCAAAAACATCTTCGTGAGCGTTTCTTCGTTCTCACTTGCCGGTCCGATTGTGCAGATTACCTTTGTCTTTCTCATTTATTTCTCCTTCTTTCCCTTTGCGTCGGCTTGTCGCCGACGGGTCTCTGTGACCTTGCACCAACATTATAACCATTTTTTCCGGATTGGCAACATATTTTTTCGCAGTACAAATATCTTTCTCGTGCATTTTCGATGCATTGCGACAAATACGCAGCGTGAACATGCCGCCTTATCCGTTTCTCGGGATGGAATCCGCCAGACATAAAGCACCCCAGCCGACTTGATGGTCCGGGTAGGACGCTATGCCCGGAAGTGGCTTTGCCCCTGCTATCAGCGCCGACTTCAGCTTCTCGCCGTAAAATGCCGGATCATTTCCCTGCACCATCCCCCACTGCATCAATAGCGCGGCAGCACCGGTCACAAACGGCGCGGCAAACGAAGTCCCCGTCCTCCTCGCATATCCTCCACCGGGGCTTGTCGTGTACACATCGACTCCCGGCGCGCTGAGATCCGGCTTGCGCTCGTCCCCACGTCCCGGTCCCTGTCCGGAAAATGCAGCGAAGATTTCCGTGGCTGCATTGTACGCCGACACCGAAATTACGCGCTTCGCTGTTGCCGGAATGGTCAGCGTCGTTGCCGTGGACGGGCGAAGAAATGCCGTATCCTCCAAAAGAAGTCCACCCGCGGGCAACCAGCAATCGATTGTACCATCCAATATTCGAA
>JAZODS010000116.1:0-27377 GCA_045597165.1 Lachnospiraceae bacterium
CCTACATCCGCCGGCATCGCATTTTTCTATAGTATGAGAGGGTTATGCAAGCTTTATTCCGTTCGACGACAGCAAAAAAGGACGGTACTCTGCGCGGCGACATATCGTCTGCGCTTTCGTACCATCCTTATTTCTCATCAAATGTCGCTATCTTCTCCGCGCTCTCTGCTTTCAATCAATCGCTGTCTCCGCGCACTTGCGGTCTCCGGCTCTTCTTCCTCGCGCAACGTCTTGCGGAAATTCAGCGGCGAGATGCCATAGCGCTTCTTGAACAGCTTACTGAAATGATATACGTCATCGTAACCGACGCTTGCCGCTATCATCTTAATGCTGTCCTTGCTTTCCACAAGAAGCTCTCTTGCCTTGCTCAACCGAAGATTAATCAAATAATTAATCGGCGAATCGCCCGTCTTCTCTTTAAAAATCTTCGAAATATACACCGGACTGAGGTACATATTGTGTGCAATCTGGTCGAGAGAAATGTGCTGCGAATAGTTGTCCTTCAGATACTGCACGATCTTCTTTACAACGTAGCTCTTCGAATAACTTTCGAATACCATGCCGACCGACTCGGGTTCCGTAGTTCCCGCAATCGCACGGAAAATCAAAATCAGCATCTTCATCATCTGTGCCTGAACAAGATAATAACGTCCCGGCTGTGTCGAAGTATTCTCCTCGATGATCTCATAGCAGCAACGACTAATCTCGCGCTTGCTCTCGCTGCTCAGGCTCACAATGTGACCGCCACCCGGAATCTCAATTGTATTTTCCGGCATACCGAGCAGATGAATGTCCGCAATGCCCGCCACAAACTCCAGCGTAGGATCCGCAGGATTGGTTACAATGCTCTGGTGCATCACGCCCGGATTGCAGATAAGCAAATCGCCCTGTTTAACATCATAGGTAATTCCGTCGACAAGATATCGGCCGGTACCCGACAAAATATACGCAATCTCCGGATAGGTATGCGAATGATAATGATTGAATCTTGCATCACGTATCCGGCTACAATACAACACCGTCGGATGTAGCTCACGATAGGAAATGTCCGAATAAATCTCGCTCATAGGTACCTCTGTTTCCGCGCCGTCGCGCTCTTAAGTGTTAAGTGGCCGGCAAATCATTCGTCACGTTGCCGTCACCGCTAATCGGTATCTCCTCGCCTCCAAAGGTTGCTTTCGGTAGGAAGATGCCTTGCACAAATGCACTACCTCTTGCGAAAAACTCACGAAAATCGTAGTAGTCCTGTCCCGCATAGGTTTGAAAATCGGCCGAAACGCCGTATGCCTCCATTCCCACACGCTCCGCAAGATACACTGCTCTGTACAGATGATAGGTCTGACTCACTAAGACAATGGTCTCACATTGAAATATATTCTTCGCACGCCATACGCTATCATACGTAGAAAGTCCGGCGTGATCCATAAAGATGTCCTCTGCCGGAACACCTGCATCGATAGCATACTGCTTCATTGTATTGACTTCATCATAACCTTGATAAGCATGGTCACCGCTCATCAAAAGTTTCTTGGCAAGCCCCGCCTTGTAAAGGTGAATTCCCTGCTCAAGACGTGCCGACAGCATCGGGCTGGGTGTCCCGTCACCACGTACCCCACAACCGAGTACGACAACGGCATCTACAACCGGAAGGCTTCTCTCCTTCCCCTGCTCTGTCGTCAAGGTAATCGTCGACTCCGACGCCGCCCCTTCCAACACAAGCTCACCGCCGGTATCGAAGATTTGCCCCTTGGTCGTGCCACGCACGTACGCATTTGCCCCTGTCGCCACCAACAAAACAAGTAGCACCAAGCCCATAACGGCAACCCCTCCGATGAGAAGCCACCGAAAAATGCTCGACCACTTATCAAATGTCTTCAATCTGCCAATCAATCGGTGTTACCCCGTGCTCCTTCAGGAACGCATTTGCCTTACTAAAATGCCGACAACCGAAAAATCCGCGATAAGCCGAAAGCGGACTGGGATGTGGCGCGGTCAGCACCAAATGATTCGGATTGTTCAGCATGCTTCTCTTCTTCTGAGCCGGTGAGCCCCACAACAAAAACACAATCGGGCGATTTTCGAGGTTAATTGCTCGAAGCACCGCATCCGTGAAGTTCTCCCAACCCTTTCCCTGATGCGAAAGCGGCTGATGTGCGCGCACCGTCAAAATCGTATTGAGCAGCAACACTCCCTGCTCTGCCCAACGAACCAAATACCCGTTGTTCGGAATCCGACAACCGAGGTCCGTCTCCAGCTCTTTATAAATGTTCACAAGCGAGGGCGGTGCCTGCACAGGCGGCTTTACGGAAAAGCAAAGTCCATGTGCCTGTCCTTCCCCGTGATACGGGTCCTGTCCGAGAATTACGACCTTAACCTCGGACAACGGTGTCAAGTGAAATGCGCTCAAAACATCGTCTGCGGGCGGGTATACTACTCTAGTAGAATACTCATTTTTCACGAAACGGTACAAATCCTTATAATAGTCTTGTCCGAATTCTCCGCCGATGGCCTTCAGCCAATCATTTGTAATCGCACCCATGAAAGTCCCCCTACTGTGCTACATACGTACGCTCACGCCACGGTCTCTGAGATACTCCTTCACCTCGGAAATCTCGAGTTCCTTATAGTGAAACAGCGATGCTGCCAAAGCGGCATCGGCCTTACCCTCTGTCAGCGCATCGTAGAAATGCGACTTCTCACCGGCACCACCCGAAGCGATAACCGGTATCTTCACAATCTCTGCAATACGACGTGTCAGCTCGAGGTCGTAGCCGTTCTTCGTACCATCGCAGTCCATACTCGTAAGCAGGATCTCGCCCGCGCCGAGCGACTCCGCCTGCTTTGCCCATTCGATCGCGTCGATGCCCATATCAATGCGACCGCCGTTCTTATAGATGTGGAAGCTTCCGTCCGGCGTACGCTTTGCATCAATAGCCACTACGACACACTGGCTACCGAAACGCTTTGCCGCCTCGGAAATGAGCGGAGGATTCATGATTGCCGCCGAATTGACAGCTACCTTATCCGCTCCCTCTCGCAAAATCATATAGAAATCCTCTACCGTACGAATACCGCCGCCTACCGTGAACGGAATGAACACCGTCTCGGCTACTCGGCGCACCATCTCGCTTCGGATCGTTCTGGCGTCGGAGGATGCCGTAATGTCCAAAAACACGAGCTCGTCCGCACCGGCCTCGCCGTACGCTCTGCCGACCTCCACGGGATCTCCCGCATCGCGCAGGTTTACAAAATTAATGCCCTTTACTACTCTTCCGTTATGTACATCCAAGCACGGAATAATTCTCTTTGTATGCATCTTAAATCCGTCCTCTCCACTATACTAGATAGCTGCAAAATTCCTCAAAATCGCCATGCCAACCTCTCCGCTCTTCTCGGGATGGAATTGACATGCGAACAGATTGCCCTTTTCCACTGCCGCATGAATCAAAGGACCGTAGATTGTCGTTGCCGCAACTACCTCCGGCTCCTCTGCCTGCAAATAGTACGAATGGACAAAATACACGTAGCTTTCGTCGGGAAGTCCGGCAAACAGTCTGGAATCCTTTCTGCAGGTCAAGTCATTCCATCCGATATGCGGAATCTTACGTCCGCCACCCTCGGGAATTCTCACGATGCGACCCGGCAACAAAGACAAGCCCTTCACACCCGGACTCTCCTCGCTTTCGTCAAACATCAGCTGCAAGCCGAGGCAAATGCCGAGAAACGGCTTCCCCTCTGCCACGCACTGATGAATCACATCCACCAAGCCGAAGCGCTCCAGCTTCTCCATAGCATCGCCAAATGCACCTACTCCCGGCAAGATCACGCGATCCGCCGACAAAATCTCAGCCGGATTTCTTGTGACCTTAGCCTCCAAGCCAAGCGCCCGAAGTGCATTTTGCACACTGCATATATTTCCCGCATCGTAATCGATGATTGCTATCATATCTGTTCTGTTCCTTTCTTTTTATCCATTGGCCGCTTCAAGCTCAAACCAAAACTCCACACCCTTCGGATGGTTTACCACTCCGTAAGCTTGATTGTGCAAATCCATAATCGCCTTCACAACCGACAATCCGATACCGCTGCCACCGTACTCTCTCGTACGCGCCTTATCGACCTTATAAAACTTCTCCCACAGATGTTCGATGTCCTCTTTTGGAATCGGCTCTCCTGTATTATACACGGAAATGCGCACGGTTGCACCATTTTTCTTCACAGAAACCGCAATTTCCTTCGAACCCGAAACGTGATTGAGTGCATTGCTGATGTAATTGGTCGCCGCCTCCTCAATACGATACTCGTCCGCCCACACATAGATGGGCTCCTCGTGATAAAAATGCAACTTCACGTCCTGTCTCTGGCGCAAAAGCTCTGTATTGTTCAAAATTCCTTGTAACAGACCCACGATATCGAAGCGCTCGTACTCGAGAGTATTCTGTCCGAACTCAAGCTGATTGAGCGTCAACAGCTTTTGTACGATTCGGTTCATCTTCGCCGCTTCGTCCGTGATGACCTCGCAGTAAAATGCGCGACTCGCCTCGTCCTCAAAAACATCCTCCTGCAGGCCCTCCGCGTAGCCCTGAATCAACGCGATGGGGGTCTTGAGCTCATGCGATACATTTGCCAAAAAGTCCGTTCGCAGCTGCTCGAGCTCCATCTTGTGCTCCAAATCCTTTTGCAGCTCATTGTTGGCCTGCTTCAGCTCACCGATTGTCGTCTCCAAGCGGTCGGAAAGGCTATTCAGTGAGCGACCGAGCTGTCCGACCTCGTCCCGTGAAGAAACCGGGCATTTTTCATCGAATTCAAGCCGGCTCATACGCACCGCTACATCCGACATCTTCTCAATCGGCTTCGTAATCGCGCGGCAGATGAAATATACGACTACCGAACCAAGCAACAGAACGAGAATACCGGTCACCAAAAGAAAACGCGACGCAATGTCCGCAGCCTCCTCGATGCTTTGGTAATTCGTACGAACAAATAAGTAATAACCATTATCCAAGGTGCCGAACAAATCAATATAGCTCGACCCCATAAAGTTATCATTCAGCTGATAGATGGAATAGTTCGGAGCAACACGAAGCTCATGGTAATCCACAATCTGCTCATCTATGCTGACACCGAGATAACGTTGAATGGACGCCATGCAACGCATGATCGTTCGTTCATTGGAGTCGCTCGAAAAGACGAACTTTCGGTCTCCCATCATATACGGATTCATAATCAAAATGGTGAACTGACCGTTGTTGGACTTCTGCTCGATAAAATGCTGCTTCTCTTCCGTCAACACCTCATCGTCGGCAAGTCGCTCATTGATTGCGAGATAGCTTTCCTTTAGCTCGGAGAGCTTTCGATTCTGATAGTAATCCTTCAGGAAGAACTCCGTCATCAGCCACGTTCCACCGAGTACGACAACGACTGCGCAAAAAAACAATAGCAATATCTTTGTCCGAAAGGATGTAAACCGCTTCACGTCGCTCCTCCTTCTATCGTATGATCGATTCTTAAACCTCGAACTTGTAGCCCATGCCCCAGATGGTCTTAATGTAATCTCCCTTATCACCAAGCTTGCTTCTCAGCTTTTTAACATGTGTATCAATTGTTCTGGCATCTCCGAAATAATCGTAGTTCCAGACATTATTCAAAATCTTCTCTCTCGAAAGCGCCACACCCTTATTGCTGATGAAGTACGCGAGCAATTCAAATTCTTTCACGCTCAGCTCCATCGGCTCTCCGTCAAGCGTCACTACGTGTGCCGACTTGTCAAGAACGATCTCGGCCACCTCGATAATCTCCTCTTCCTGCTGCGTCATACGTCTGAGAATCGCATCGACTCTCGCAACCAACACCTTCGGACTGAACGGCTTCGTAATGTATTCATCCACGCCGAGCTGGAAGCCCTTCAGCTCATCGCGCTCCTCGCTGCGTGCCGTCAGCATAATAATCGGCACCTGTGAGTATTGACGAAGCTCCTTGCATACCTGCCAGCCATCCATCTTCGGCATCATCACGTCCAAGATAACAAGACTGATGTCCTTGTTGGCAAAGAAAATGTCAATCGCCTTCTCGCCGTCCTCTGCCTCCAACGTCTCATAGCCCTTCCTCTGCAGGAAATCGCACACAAGCTTTCGCATGCGGCTCTCATCGTCCACTACCAATATTCGAATCTCGCTCATCGTTATCCTCCCTTACCAATCCGTTAAAATGCTCCCCCCGTCCCTCTCAAGCGAGAACGGTCGGTGCCCAATGCGAACAGTATACAAGGCGGCTGTGAAAGGTTCGTGAACAATTCCGAACGCAAGCACATTATTCGCCGTAACGGTATACTCGGATCGTGTCGATATATACACTCGGATTCGGCTTCAGCTTTGAAGTCACCTTCGCCTTCATCAGCTTATCGAGCACCTCATAGCCATCGTACAGCTGTCCGAACACCGTATGGTGTCCCGTAAGCCACGGCGCTCCTCCGTATTTCATAAAATGCTCCAGCTGCTCCTCCGTCACTGTCGTTCCGTAAGCCTCTTTAAAATACTCCTGAAGCGTCATATGGTAACGGTTATCGAGAGGGTCCTTCAAGCCCTGCACGACGTCCGCAGGCGTCTGCACGACGAAAAACTGGTCGGTGTTCGTTCCGTCGACTCCTTCATTCGCCATACAAAGCGCTCCGCGCACCGGCAAAAGCTTGTCCGACAATTCATTCTCAAATCCGGAGCCGAAGATGCTTTCGCCGCTCGCGCCGGTTCCGTCGGCATCTCCCGCCTGAAACATATAGTCATCAATGATCGTTCCGATCTTCACTCCATCATAAGCACCCTGCTGCGCAAGAGTAATCAAATTCTCCACCGCCTTCGGTGCCTCGCTTGCAAACAGTTTAAAATGCAGCGAGCCGTAGCCGCGGATTACAACCTCTATGCACTGCTCTCCCGCATTTGGCTGCGCCAGCTGATAAATGCTCTGCGCCTCCCCGGACAGTGCCGGTTCTTCAACGTCCTCGCTCACGCCTTGACTCGGTGCCGGCGTAACGCTCGTCTCGTTGCCGGAGGGTTTCGCCGGCTTCTCCTTTCCACAGCCCACACAAAGGCACAGCAAAACCAGTATCAATATTGCAAAGCTTGTTCGAAATCTCATAGCTGAAACCGTCCCTCCTTAACGCTCGCCCCAAAACGCAAATCGTCGAGCAAATCGAGAAATACGACAAGGTCCCGCAGTGTACCCTATCATGTGTATTATATCCGCATTTGCCTTTCTTTTCAATGTTAGAAGAGCAATTTCGAAAAAAATCATTTTGGTACTTGACAATTCGAATTCTATGTTGCATAATGTTCAAGCACGACAAAATTCCATCGAGGCGTGGCTCAGTTTGGTAGAGCGCTGCGTTCGGGACGCAGAGGTCGCGTGTTCGAATCACGTCGCCTCGATTTTACGTGCATGCTGGAATAGCTCAGCAGGTAGAGCACTTCACTCGTAATGAAGGGGTCGTCAGTTCGAATCTGATTTCCAGCTCTCAGTCGTAGTGCTTTACGGCTACAATTTCATATATCGAGGCGTGGCTCAGTTTGGTAGAGCACTGTGTTAGGGACGCAGGGGTCGCGTGTTCAAGTCACGTCGCCTCGATTCAAGGAGAGAAACTTTGTTTCTCTCTTTTTTGTTTTCTTGGATCGGAGACAGTCAGGCTCGGCACATTGCACCTCCCCGCCGGGTCATTCCGTATGGACGCCTATCTCGGGCTTGGGGACATCCTCGCTTGTGCATTTTTGATTAGCAAAACTGCTCAAAAACAGCCCCCTCTTTTCTCACAGCGAAGGCTTCATTTTGCCTTGCATTTTGCAAAATGCACTGCTAGAATCGAAATTGCCGAAAGTCACGGCAACTCTTTTTTGTCTTGATGTCTCAATACAAATCCGGACTCTGTACTCACAGAGAATATTCACAGATACCAAACAGCGCGCAGAAAAAGAGCAATTACATACTGATAAGAAAGGACGAACCAAGGGGTTCGTGGGTCAAGCAATGAACAATAGTGAACACTATCGCGCATTTTGCGAAGCCGTGCGCGAAACCGTTATGCAGCGAATGGGGGCCGACTTTGAAGTCACTCTCCATCCGGTCGTAAAGAACAACAATGTAAAGCTCGACAGTCTCATCATACGAAAGCACAATGCGGTCGTGATGCCGTCCATCTATCTCAACTCCTTCTTCGATGAATTCTGTAAGGGCAAGGAGATGGAGGACATCATTAAGGAGATCTTGCAGCTTTACGAAGAGCATCATGATCAATGTCAGGAGGACATCTCATTTGCTTTTGAAGATATTAAGCAGCATGTATTCTTCCGCTTAGTGAACAAGCCGCGCAACAAAGAACTCCTCGACACACTTCCGCACATCGATCTCGGAGACCTGGCGATTACGTTTCATTTTCTCGTCTTTAACGGTGGGAAGCGTATGGGAACCGTTCGTATCACCTGGGAGCATTGTGCAATCTGGGAGGCGAGCTTTTCCGAGCTGATGGCTCTGGCGGCGAAGAATACAAGCAAGCTTGTGGAACCGACTATCCGCTCTATGGAGTCGGTCATCGAAGATATTCTTTGGGACAGTGTGCGCAATTGCCCGAGCAGCGAGCTCAAGGGCAATCCCGAGGAGCAGATTGACGAGATTCTCAATCTCCTGTTGCACCGAAAGGATCACGAAGGGGTGCCGATGCATGTGCTTTCTAACACAGTAAGCAACCACGGCGCATCCTCGTTGCTCGCCGTTCCGTTCCTCGACCACTTCCGTGAGGAGCTCGGTGAGGACTTCTATATCTTGCCCTCGAGCATTCACGAGGCCATTCTCGTGCCACAGAGCAAAGCCCCCGACAGGGAGCGCTTGTGCGAGATGGTAACCGAGATCAACGGCACGCAAGTTCCCGAGCAAGAATATCTGTCGGACAACGTCTATCTGTATTCGGAATTCCGAGCCCTCCTTCCGGAGACGCTGGTTGCAATGATACAGTAGCATAGGCTCCGCGCGCGAGCGGGTCGCGAAACGACAATTTCCTCTCCGCGAGCTGCGCATATCGGAGGCCCTTTTTTCATGGGCAGAGCCCTCTCTCAATGAGCTTGTGCTTGCACAGGCTCCGCGCGCGAGCGGGTTGCGAAGCGACAATTTCCTCTCCGCGAGCTGCGCATATCGGAGGCCCTTTTTTCATGGGCAGAGCCCATGAAAAAAGACCTACCGGTAGTTTCACACTGCGCGGTAGGTCTCATGCACCTGAAGGGATTCGAACCCCCGACCATTGGCTTCGGAAGCCACTACTCTATCCACTGAGCTACAGGTGCACATTCAAAAAGCTCGGCTGAAAATACCGACCTTTCTTCCGTCGTCATTATAGCATAATTTCAAAATTGTTCAATAGGCAACTTGAAAATCCTACCCTGTCGAAGGGGTCGGCGGTCGTTGTCAACGAGCTTTTTTCGACACATCATTTTCACAAGGAGGTAATCACATTCATGAAGAAATCGAAGCGTCTGCTTGCCCTGTTTGTCACTATGGCACTTCTCGTCGGACTCGGCACGGGACACATCCCGGAAGTCAGTTCGGCGTCGGACACCACGCAGGAATTCGTAGACGCCTTCCTCGCGGAATGCTTGGCAAAGCTGGGACGCGGATACTCTCCCGACAATGAGGGCGGCGGCCATTCTTGGACACCGGAAGTCGGGCGCTACAACTGCTCCGGCTTAGTAGCAAGTTCTTTGGAAGCACTGGGCATGCCGTGTCCCGGTCTCCAGCAAAATGCGAAATGGGACTGGGACGTCTGGGGCAAGACCGCGGACTGGAAGAGCTGGTTTTCTTCCAAATCAAACGGACAGTCCGTTTCCTTTACACTTGCCAACGGCAATACCGTACAGTACACCGTCAGAAAACCGACAAGTACAACCCCTTATCTAACCTACGACTCGAATGGCAACTGGAATGGCTACACGGCCGAAGGACTGAAATATCTTTCGATTCCGGGCACTATCATCATAAAGATGAAGAGTTCACAATCCAGTGGTCATATGACGGTTTCCCTGGGACAATATCAAGTCTCAGGCATCTCTCTCAACGGAAATGCAACAGCCATCGCCTCTCGCATCCCTCGCATCGAGGATCACGTGCGACAGTCACTGGTTGCTCGCTATTCCGACGGCGTAAAGGCCTCTAAGTATTCCTCGAGCTCCTATTGTCTATCCAAAAGCCTATCTCAGCTCTTAGCCGAGGGCGGTGCGAAGAACGTGTACGGACACGAGGCGGTATGGGAATATCGAACCAGAAGCGATTTTGCCTCTAAGACCGTGTACAATCCCATATGGCAGATTGATAGCCTGAACACCACTGCCGGCGTCACCGTCAACAACAATCCGTACGGCAAGGACACTACGGGTGCCATCTATGGTCTGCTTGTGCCAAATGTTCCGACCGAAAATCTGTACGGAAGCGTTGCAGTCCAAAAAGTCGATTCTTTCGGCAACACGCTCTCCGGAATTCAGTTCGGTCTGTTCTCTTACAATGCCGGTGCTTACACCATCGTGAAAAATGCATTTACGGCGGCTAACGGCACGGTCACGTTCGATGGAGAGTCCTTAAAGCTAAAGCAAGATGAGACCTACTATGTCAAAGAGCTTTCGGGCAAGCACGGCTACCATACCGATCTGCAAACGTATGCGCCGGTTACGGTCGGTCCGGGCACAACCTTTGTCGGCGCCGACTCCGTCTGGGTGAACGATAACTGGACAGGAAGTCTTTCAATTACTAAGACGGCAACCGATTCAAGCACACCTCTGTCCGGTGCGGAATTTACGGTGTATCAATACGATGCCACGACGATTTCCTACAGCGAGTATGCCATCATGCCGTACGAAGACGGTATCTATCGCATCTCCAACCTTCCCTACACCGAAGCCAACCAAGGAAAATATCGCGTAACGGAGACCTCTCCGCCGCCCGGCTTCGAGCTTGTCGAAGGCGGCTGGAGTCGCGATTTCACAATCGAGGAAGCAGACCAGGCATTTTCCTATCACGTTGAAAATGCTCCGGCTAAGGGCAATGTTATCATAAGAAAGCTTGCTCGCTAGCATTTTTCTATTCGTATTCCGTTGCGGGATACATCTACCATTCTACAATTCTATAAATCCAAAGGAGAATCAACAAGATGAAACAATTACGTTTTCTTTCACTCATCCTCGCAGGACTCTTATTCTGCGCCTTGTTCCCACTGGCCCTTGCGGCAAATGACGACGAAGTAGGCTCCTTGCAGTCTACGGCCTCTCCGATCGGTTCTTCCGTCACCGGCGAACCCTCCGAAAAAGCGACCACTCGCTCCACTACTACTGCCTCCGATGTCGGAACGGAATACACTATCGTAGACTACCATGTAAGCGGTCAGGCACTTGCCGGCGCACGACTTCAGCTGCTTGACAAAGCGGGCAAGGTCATTCAAGAATGGACTACCGACGGTACCGATTATGAGATTAACGCTGTCTTAATCGCCGGAGAGACGTACACCTTGCATGAAGTATCCGCTCCGGCCGGCTACGTCTTGGCAGACGATATTACATTTACCGTGTCATTAGACGGTTCCGTTGACGAGATTGTCATGGAGGACGATACGACGAAGGTACAATTTTCAAAGGTATCGGCACTAGACGGCACACACATTCCCGGAGCCCTGCTTCAGATTCTCGATGAGGACGGCGGAATCGTGTACGAATGGACAACAGACGGTACCGTGCTCCATCTGGAGGCATTGCTTGTGGCCGGTGCCACCTATACATTGCACGAGGCCGCTTCGCCTTCCGGTTATGTCGTATCCGAAGACATTACCTTTACCGTATCCACAGACGGCTCCGTTGATGAGGTTGAGATGAAGGATGCTCACACCAGAGTCGAGATTTCCAAGATTTCCGGTTTGGATGGTTCCTTGCTTCCCGGCGCGGTATTGCAGCTCCTCGACAAGAACGGAACTGTCATCGACGAATGGACAACGACCAAAGAGGTTCACTGTCTGGAAGCCACTCTTATCGCCGGCGAGACGTACATTTTGCACGAGGTATCCGCACCCGCAGGCTATCTGGTTGCGGATGACATCGAGTTCACCGTATCCAGTAATGGCGAAGTAGACAAGCTCGTGATGACCGATATGTACACTAAGGTCAGCATCAAGAAGGTATCCAAATCCGACAACGAGCCACTTTCCGGTGCCACCTTGCAGGTGACAACCAGCTCCGGAAGGGTAATCGAAGAATGGGTAAGCGACGGCTCCGTTCATGAGCTAAATGCGACCTTGACCGCAGGGGATTCCTACATCCTCAAGGAAGTAGCGGCACCCGAGGGCTACTACCTTGCAGACCCCGTGGAATTCACCGCACCTATCGATGAGCAGACTAAGGAAATTACACTGGCAAATCAGGTAGTCATGGCCGTATTGGCAACCGGCGACACCGGCAGCTTTGCACTTTGGATCGGCGGAATCGCACTCGCCGGAGTAGTGCTCACGACTACGCTCTTGCTTCGCCGCAGAGTTCGTCGCCGCCTGGTGATGGACAACTGATAACGAAAGACCACTTCGCCACATGATAACGAAAGACCACTTCACCACATTTTCATAACGCTGTAAGCATACGAAAGGACTCTGTATGCTACGGCTAGCACAACACAAACAGAGAGGCGTCAGGATACATTCCCGGCGCCTCTCTATTGTATTTCGGTTATTGTTCAATCTCTTTCGCGTTACGCCTCGGTGCTTCTCGCAGCCGAACAGCTTGGTAACTTACTGAATCAACAAGCTCATAATGGTATTGCTACGTTCCATAAACTTCGTCATCGCTTCCGGCTCAAGCGGCTTGTGCGCAAGCATCGCAAGGTCATACAGCTGCTGACAAAGCATCTCGGTATGCTCTCCGTCGGTATTGTCACATACGTACTTCACAAGTGCATGATTTGCATTGAGCACGAGCGTCACATCGTTGCCGAACTCCATACCGCTCATTCCGTACATCCTCATCATCTCCTGCATACGACGTGTCTCCTCGGACAACGTAATGACAGCGGAAATGCTGCTATTCTTGAGCTTCTCTACGCGAACCTCAAGCTTCTCGTTAGCAAGCGCCTTGCGGAACAAATCGGTCAACGTATCCTTCTGAGACTGAAGGTCTTCGCTCTCCTCCTTAAAGGTATCCGTAAGCTCTGCGTCGATGCGCTGGAAACGCACGGACTCATTTTCCTGCTCAAGCTGTGTAATGAACGGCTGGTCGATATTGTGCGTCATAATGAGCGCATCGAGACCGGCCTCTTTGAACATATTGATATACTGGCTCTGCTGCTTCTCGTCAGTAACGTAGTACACAACGTCCTTCTTCGGCTCCTCGGTCTTTGCAGCGGAACTCGAAGCCTCATCGTTTTGTACGTCGGTGCCCTCAGCCGCTTCGGAAGTCGCGTCGCTCACGTCTTCGTCTGCCTGCTGCTTAGACGCATCGATATACTCGGGCAGCGTCACGTACTTGCCCTCTAAGTTCTTGTAGATGATATAGTCCTTCATCTTATCACGGAACTTGTTGTCCTTGAGACAGCCGAACTTGATGAACGGGCAGATGTCATCCCAGCAAGCCTCGTAATTCTCGCGGTCCACCTTGTACATTCCGGACAGCTTGTCAGCCACCTTCTTAGAAATGTAGTCGCTGATCTTCTTTACAAAGCCATCGTTCTGCAGCGCGCTACGAGATACGTTGAGCGGGATATCCGGACAGTCGATGACACCCTTCAAAAGCATCAAGAACTCCGGAATTACTTCCTTGATGTTGTCCGCGATAAACACCTGATTGTTGTACAGCTTAATCGTTCCTTCAAGACTGTCATACTCCGTATTGATCTTCGGGAAATACAAGATTCCCTTCAGGTTGAACGGATAGTCCATATTCAGATGAATCCAGAACAACGGCTCCTTATAGTCGAGAAATACATCACGGTAAAACTGCTTATACTCTTCTTCGGTACACTCGCTCGGATTGTGAAGGAACAACGGGTTCACCTCATTGATCGGCTTCGGTGCATCAGCCTTCACCTCAGAAGCCGTTCCGTCCTCGGACACCTCGGCCTCCACGGTCTCTTCCTTCTTCTCCACAGGCTTAGTCTCATCCTCGAAATAAATCGGCACCGGCATGAACGAGCAGTACTTATTCAATACTTCCTTAATGCGGTATTCGTTCGAGAACTCATAGCTATCCTCATTGAGATAAAGCGTAATCGCCGTACCACGTTCCGTGCGGTCACTGTCGCTCATCTCATATTCCATGCCCTCCTCGGACTCCCAATGCACAGCCGCAGCACCCTCGCGATACGAAAGCGTATCGATTGTCACCTTATGTGCCACCATAAATGCACTATAGAAGCCAAGTCCGAAGTGACCGATGATCTGGTCCTCATTTGCCTTGTCTTTGTATCGTTCCAAGAAATCGGTTGCTCCGGAAAATGCAATCTGATTAATGTACTCCTTCACCTCTTCCGCCGTCATACCGATACCGTTATCGATAAACGTCAGCGTCTTCTCCTCGGGATTCGTACGGATTGTAATGCTCCAAGTATTGTCCTCCGGCAGCTCCGCTTCTCCGATGAGCGCAAGCTTCTTCAGCTTAGTCACCGCATCGCAACCGTTTGACACCAGCTCTCGCACAAAAATATCGTGGTCCGAATACAACCACTTCTTAATGATCGGAAATATGTTTTCCGAATTGATGGATAGATTTCCTTGCTCCATAGTCATATCTCATCACTCCTTCAGTTCTCTATTCTACAGCCCATTCGCTGCCCGTCTCTGCAATTCGCTTCATTGCTACGTCACCTAGTATACGCCTCTCAAATGCGAATGTCAATACAAAATTAGCACTCACCCACCAAGAGTGCTAACAAGATATTGAAAGCATATTCCACCGTGCATTTCACTCATGCTTCGCATAACTTGCAATCGCGGAATCCATACTAACTTCGAACCGTTGGCGCAAGCTCGTCGACGATTCCAATAATGATTGCGTGCTGTTCGACACGCTCGTCGCTCGAGCAGTGCAGAAATGGAGACCTATTATGAGAGACAGCAAAAAAATGTACGAAGAGGTTGCCGTAAGATGTAGTGCCTACGCTCCCAAGGACGGTGGTAGCAAGAACTCCATGTCCGAGTCGAAGGTGTCCTGTGCAACCTGCAAGCATTTTACCAGAGAGGAGTACTGCGACATCGATCTGTACGACGCAATCGTAGAGAATCACAAGCTGAAGCAGTAATCCGGCGCTCCTTGTGAGAATGCCCGGTCAGATTACGGCTCAATGTTCTACAGCGGTAGTCCTTAGTGATTGTGCACTTTGTATCACATTTGACGTCACATCCGAGCGGCATTTCCCGCAAGACTGAAAAATGACCTTCCCAAGGGTTCGTCTCTTAGGAAGGTCATTTTGCATACTTATTTCATTTCGTTCTCGGCCCGCGAGCCACATCCGTCTCGAACTACATCAACACATATCTGACGAAGAACAGCAGTGCCAGGTGCATCGGGTAGAACAAGTAAAATGCGTATTTCCACCGCGGATGCTGCTCCTTGCTGTAGCCGAGCGTCCCATCGTACAGCTTGATGAGAATGAGTGCCACCGCACCTCCGATATAATATACAATCGAGCCACCGCCGACAAGCACGACCAGTGCACAGGCAATGAGCTTCGTGTCCGGTTCGTCGTAGAAATAATAAAACAGCAGGACGTACAACGGAATAATGTCCGGATAGTCCATCTGAAGCAAGATCGTTACGAGGTACGTCAACAGGATGGTTGCCACAAAGGATACCCAGTACAAAATCTTACCGGTCACAGCCTCCTTCGCGGGACGCTCCTTGAAATGCCTCTTCGCCAAGTCCAGCACAGACAGCATAACAATTCCGATTACAAGCGTAAACAGCACGTTGAAGATGCTCAACACTCGGTCGGCAAGCAACGTCATCTCCTCTTCGGTCAAGGCTTTCCATGCCTCGTCACCGATCTCGACGCGGTACTTAGCAATCTGCTCTGCTTGCTTCAGTGCAATGGCGATCCACGGCACCTCCGAAACAACGGCAAAGCCAAGCAAACGCAAAGCGTATTTCTTGCGGCTGCGCGTCTTCATATAGCCCTCGACGAGCAACATACATACAAGCGGAATGGTAATCCTTCCGATGCTTCTGCAGATTGTATAGCCGGTGGACCCAAGCTCCAAAAACAGCAGTCCGAAATGGTCTACCAGCATAGTGATACAGATAATAAGCTTCAACTGCAGTGCATTTACACCGAAGCCTCGCGATGTCCTTTTCGCTCCGCCCGCACTTCTCTTCATAGGCGTATCATAGGTCCTCCAGCTGTCTACCGCAGGCTCCTGCATAGTTAATTGCCTCTTCGCCATAACCCCTCACTATCACTTTTCTACGAAGCCGTACTCGCTTTGCAATACGACTATCGATTGCGCGGGAACGGTCATCCGCTGTCCCGCCGTCGCTACCGCATCGTAGCCATTCTCAGTACAGAGCGCCACTCGGAAGCTGTAGTCCTTCGGAAGTCGCGGCACGGCAAATGCCCGCTCCTCCTCGCTCATATTGTACATAACATAAAACGTATCGTCCGGCTCTCCGTCCGCGCGTCTTACATGCGCGCCGCACAGCAAAATGCCGACACAACGATTGTGAAACTCTCCGTCCGGCCTCCACGCCTCCGTACTGTGCACGGAAACTCTGGGCATACCGAAGGTTCTGAGAACCTCATTGCTTATCTTGCCGGTCGCGCCGAACACCGGATGGTCTCGTCTCAGCCGAATGAGATCACGCACAAAGCCCCAAAATGCTTTGTCCTTACGCAGTCCCGACCAATCCAGCCAGCTCACCTCATTGTCCTGACAGTACGCATTGTTATTGCCACCCTGCGAATTGCCGAACTCATCGCCCGCACGAAGCATCGGCGTACCGACCGACAACAGCAAGGTCACCATCGCATTTTTCCGAAGCTTATCGCGAAGTGCCAGTACCTTGCGACGCTTCGTCGGTCCCTCCACTCCGCAATTCTGACCGAAGTTGTGGATTCTGCCATCGCGTCCGCCTTCCGAATTTGCCTCGTTGTGCTTCACCGAGTAGGAATACAAATCGGCCAATGTAAAACCATTATGGTCCGTAATGAAATTCAAAGCAGTCGCTCTACCCGGGACGTTCGTAACGCGATAAGAAAATGCCGGTGCCATCCCGTAGTCCCCTCGCAAAAAGCGTCTCGTGTCCAGTTCAAAGCCGTCGTTGTACACAAACAGACGATTCGCAGCGGTACGGCAGGCACTGTCCCAATAACCGCCCAGCAGCTTCACCTTAGACAAATACGGGTCCTCGGCCAAAAGTCGTCCGTCCATTCGCTCCAGGTTGATTCGGAAGCCGTCGATATGATATTCTCTCGCCCAGTAGCGAAGTGCATCCAGCACCATCGTGCGGTTCGCCCCCTCCGGAACATACATCTCCATCAAGACCTCAATTCCGCATCGGTGAAGCGTTCTCACCATCGTCTTGAACTCGACGTCAGCACGGCTTGCATCCGCAGCATACGACGCCTTCGGTGCAAAGTAGTAATAGGACTCTGTGTAACCCCAGTAATTCATTCCCGCGCGCTCGTATTCATCGAACTCCACGCACGGCATCAATAGCACCGCATTTACCCCGAGCTCCTGCAGATATCGCGCCTTCGCCGTTACGCCGGAATACGTTCCGTCTCTCCGCGCCACAGCACTCTGCACTACAGCACTCTGTTCCGTGTCACTCTGCTCCGGGCCACCCACGGCTCCGCTTTTCTTCGAGGCACACTTGGAAAAGCCACGCACATGCAATTCATACAGTACCATAGCCTCCTGCGCTACTCCGGGAGCCTTGTCATCACGCCAGTCGAATCTATGAAGTCGAAGAACCCCCTTACGATACTCTCGCTGCTCCGCACTCAAGCGCACACCGTACCGCTCACCACCGGTCACGAGCGGCGCATACGGGTCCACAAAACATCTACCCTCCAGCTCGTACTGATAGCAAATGTCCGGTGCCTCCGTCTGAATTTGAACCGCAAACACCGAACCTTCACGGTCCTCTTCCGTCAAAACAATTGAAAAATGAGGCTCATCGGCCGCTTCCGCGAACACATGAAGAATCACCCTCTCTGCCTCCGGTACGGACACAGCAAGGTTGGTCCACTTCCCCGCAGCGCTCACGCCGAGGGGAACCGGATTTCCTCTTCTGATTGCTCGCTTTTCTTCGCCAATAAGCCTCATATCGCATTCTCCAAACTGCAGTAAGGATTAATCATCCGTCTCTGCATTGACAGTAATCTTCTGACGCTTTCTCGCCATAATATCGCTGTCAAGATACTCGTCGTACGTCGTTACCTTATCAATCAAGGTACCCTCCGGTACGATCTCCATAATACGATTTGCTACCGTCTGTATAAACTGGTGGTCCTGAGACGTAAACAACGCTACGCCCGGGAACTTAATCAAGCCGTTGTTGAGTGCCGTAATGGACTCCATGTCCAAATGGTTCGTCGGCTCGTCAAGCACCAGTACATTTGCTCCCATGATCATCATCTTAGACAGCATGACACGTACGCGCTCACCACCGGAAAGAACGTTTACGGACTTCACTCCGTCGTCGCCGGCAAAGAGCATTCTTCCGAGGAAGCCACGAACGTACGTCACATCCTTCTCCGGAGAGAACGGCATCAAGAAGTCAACGATTGTCTCACTTCCGGCAAACAGCTCCGTATTGTCCTTCGGGAAATACGCCTGCGTCGTCGTGATACCCCACTTCACTTCGCCTTCATCCGGCTCCATCTCACCGCACAAAATCTTAAAGAGCACGGTAGTTGCCAAGGTGTTGCTTCCGACAAATGCAATCTTGTCCTCGCGACCTACGATGAAGGAGATGTCATCAAGCACCTTCTCGCCGTCAATCGTCTTGGACAGATGGGAAACGGTAAGCACTTCATTTCCGATCTCTCTTGCGGGGCGGAAATCAATATAAGGATATTTTCTGCTGGACGGACGTATGTCATCCAGCTCAATCTTTTCAAGAGCACGCTTGCGGGAAGTAGCCTGCTTCGACTTCGAAGCATTTGCCGAGAAACGCTGGATGAACTCCTGCAATTCCTTAATCTTCTCTTCCTTCTTGCGATTTGCTTCCTTCATCTGCTTAATCATCAACTGGCTGGACTCGTACCAGAAGTCGTAGTTACCTGCGTAAAGCTGAATCTTAGCGTAGTCAATGTCCGCGATGTGCGTACATACCTTGTTGAGGAAGTAACGGTCGTGAGATACGACGATGACGGTGTTCTCAAAGTTGATCAAGAACTCCTCCAACCAACGAATTGCCTCGAGGTCCAAGTGGTTCGTCGGCTCGTCCAAGAGCAAAATGTCCGGATTGCCGAACAATGCCTGTGCAAGCAATACCTTCACCTTCTGGCTACCGTTGAGCTCGCTCATCAGCTTGTCATGGTACTCCGTCTCGATGCCGAGACCGTTCAAAAGGTTGGCCGCATCGGACTCTGCCTCCCAGCCGTTCAACTGGTCAAACTCCGCCTCGAGCTCGCTCGCCTTGATACCATCCTCCTCGGTGAAATCCTCCTTCGAGTAGATTGCTTCCTTCTCCTTGGAGATGTCGTACAATCTCTGATTTCCCATGATTACGGTATTCAACACGTCAAATGCATCGTACTTGAAGTGGTCCTGCTGCAGGAACGACAGACGCTGTCCCGGAGTAATTACCACCTCGCCCTTGCTGGGCTCGAGCTGACCGTTCAAAATCTTAAGAAACGTAGACTTACCGGCACCATTTGCACCGATCAGTCCGTAGCAATTACCCTCTGTGAACTTAATATTCACATCCTCGAATAACGCCTTCTTGCCAATTCGCAATGTCACATTGCATGCTTGAATCATATCCTACCTCATTTCTGTGCGCCACCGCGCCTATTCTCATCCTGCCGACCGTCGTATCGCTACGACGTCTTGTCAGCGGGGTTCTTCCATCAACAAATGCTCCAACCATTCGAGGATGTATTCCGTTGCCGCAAGGCGCACCTCATCTCGACCTCTGTCGGGAAAATGCTCCGTACACGCATACAGCCTACCCTCAATTGCTATCGCAAAGCAAACCGTACCAACCGGCTGCTCCTCAGTACCTCCATCCGGACCGGCTATTCCTGTTGTTGAAAGTCCGATCTGAACCTCGTTGTTCTTAGCGACTCCGAGTGCCATCGCCGAAGCCACCTCTTCGCTCACGATGCCGTAGCTCTCGATCAGCTCCGCGGTGACGTCCGTATATTGCTGCTTCGCCTCGGCAGTATATGCAACAATGCCTGCCTTCAGCACCCTCGACGCACCGTCGGTACCGACGATTGCCGAAGCAACCATACCTCCGGTACAGGATTCGGCCGTAGCAATCCGGTACCCCTTGCTTTCGCAATATGCAAATATCCTCTTCAGGTTAATAGGAATCATCCTCTCAAATTAAATCTCAAACAGTAGCTTAGCGTACGTAGGAACCGGCCAAAGATCGCTGTCTACAAGCATCTCAAGCTCATCCACGGGTGCACGCAATGCCTCCATCGCCGGTACGACCTCAGCACGGAAATACTCTGCCATCTCCTTGCCCTCAGCCTTATTGACCGCAATGGCATCCTTTGTCTTGAGATCCTCCAAAGCCGCCTTTGCAGAAGAAAGCAAGCCCATCGTCTTAGCCAGCAGCTCCTCCTGCACCGTAACGTCGATACCGGGGCAAGCGGAACGAATCGCATTGATGGAATCCGCCAAACGCGTGGTATAACGAATTACTGCAGGTATGTACTTGCGTCCTGCCATCGAGATCATCGTACGAGCCTCGATATTGATTGCCTTTGCGTAGATTTCATAGTTAATCTCCGCACGGCTCTTAAGCTCGGTCTCCGTGAATACGCCCTGACCACCGAACAGTGCAACCGACTTCTCGGTCAAAAGGCTCGGAATCGCATCCACCATAGAGCGCAGGTTCGGAAGGCCTCTTCTCTCTGCCTCCTCAATCCACTCCTGAGCGTAACCGTTTCCGTTGAAAATGATGCGCTCGTGCTCGGAAAGAGACTTCTTAATCAAGTCGTGAACCGCCTGTTCAAAGTCATCGGCAGCTTCGAGAATATCCGCAAACTGCTCAAGCGTCTCAGCGACAATGGTATTGATTGTTGTGTTCGCGTCCGCAATCGACATCGACGATGCTACCGAACGGAACTCAAACTTATTACCCGTAAATGCAAACGGTGACGTACGATTTCGGTCAGTTGCGTCACGACCGATGGACGGCAACGTTGCTACACCGGTATGCAGACGACCCTCTTTCTTAAGGTGCTTCGCCTCACCGGTCTCAATAAGCTGTGTAACCACATCCTCAAGCTGCTCGCCCAAGAATACGGAGATGATTGCCGGAGGTGCCTCATTTGCACCGAGACGGTGGTCGTTACCCGGATTCGCTGCCGACAGACGAAGCAAATCGCCGTGCTTATCTACCGCCTCAAGCACTGCTGCCAAGAACAGCAGGAACTGAATGTTCTCATTCGGAGTCTTGCCCGGATTCAAAAGATTCTTTCCCGTATCGGTTACGAGCGACCAGTTGTTGTGCTTTCCGGAACCGTTCACTCCCGCAAACGGCTTCTCGTGAAGAAGACATTCAAGGCCATGACGCTTTGCCACCTTCTTCATGCACTCCATAATCAACTGATTGTGGTCAGTCGCAATGTTCGCTGTCGTGTAAATGGGCGCAAGCTCGTGCTGAGCCGGTGCCGCCTCATTGTGCTGCGTCTTTGCCAAAATTCCGAGCTTCCAAAGCTCACGATTCAGCTCCTTCATATACGCAGCAACACGTTCCTTCAGGCTTCCGAAGTAATGGTCGTCCATCTCCTGGCCCTTCGGCGGCTTTGCACCGAACAGAGTTCTGCCCGTAAAGATCAAGTCCTCGCGTTCCATATACGTCTTGTGGTCTACAAGGAAATATTCCTGCTCGGGACCAACCGAGCAATCTACGTGCGTCACGTCCGTATGTCCGAACAAATGCACAATACGAAGTGCCTGCTTATTGATTGCCTCCATGGAACGAAGCAAAGGAGTCTTCATATCCAACGCCTCGCCCGTATAAGAGCAAAATGCCGTAGGAATGCACAGCGTTACACCGGCTGCGTCCTCGCGCAAAAATGCCGGCGAGGTGAAATCCCATGCCGTATAGCCTCTCGCCTCAAAGGTTGCACGAAGTCCGCCGCTCGGGAAGGACGAAGCATCCGGCTCGCCCTTAATCAGCTCCTTACCGGAGAACTCCATGATTACCTTGCCACCGGGTGCCGGCGTAATAAACGAATCGTGCTTCTCTGCCGTAATGCCGGTCAGCGGCTGAAACCAGTGTGAATAATGCGTCGCACCACGCTCCAGTGCCCACTCCTTCATAGCTCCTGCAATGACCTGAGCCACCTCGGGGCTAAGCGACTCTCCGCATTCCATTGCATGCTTCCATGCGGAGAAGGTCTCTTCGGGAAGTCGCTCCTTCATCACCGTTTCATTAAATACGTCCATACCGAATATATCGGTTACTCTTTCAATCATCTTATACTCCCATTCAGCACGCAAAGCTGCGCACAGTTTTATTATCTACAGTTTTATTTTGCTTCCGTCTTAATAGCAACGTCCAACTGTCGGAACGGAATGGAGTAACCGTTCTTCTGCATAGCATAGCGAATCTCTTCCTGCATCTCGAAGAGCATATCCCAGTACTGCTCCTTCTTAACCCAGAAACGGAAACCGATGTTCACAGAGCTATCTGCAAATTCCTTTACATAGATGTCTACCGGCTGATCTGCGAGAATTCCGTCTCTTCCGTCAACCAACTGTGCAAGCATCTTCTTCACGCTACGAATGTCATCGTCGTAAGACATCGGAACAACCAAGTCAACACGGCGAATCGGCTTCTCGGAAACATTCACGAGATTGCTGTTGGAAAGGCTGCCGTTAGGCAATACAACAACACGGTTATCCGTTGTAATAAGCTTTGTGTAGCAAATGCCGATCTCGGTTACCGTACCTTCCAAACCGCCTACGGAGATATAATCGTCAACGCGGAAAGGTCTGGTCACGAGAATCAATACGCCACCTGCGAAATTCGAAAGGCTTCCCTGCAATGCAAGACCGATTGCCAAGCCGGCAGAGGTCAATGCGGCAATAAACGAGGTCGTCGGAATTCCGAGACGATCAACGATAATCAATGCAAGGAAGATGTACAATGCAACCTTCGTAAGCATCGTCAAAAATCCGGTCACACCGGCATCCAACTTCTTCGAGGCAACCTTCTTTACGAGACGAACCGCCCACTTGATCACAATGCGTCCGACAATAAAGATAACAAGGGCAATCAAAATGCTCTCAAGCACCGGCCAAATGCTCCAAAATGCTTCGAGAATATCGCCATCCATCAAATTCTCAATAAAATTCTTCATACTTAACTCCTTATCTCGCAAATCCTTCCCATGTGGAAATGCAGTTGAATATTATCATCGCATACCGCAGTAGCGGCACGCAAATGCTCTTTCGTAAATCCCCAAAAAACATTCCGAATCACCGCATGGTCTCACGCTTCGCCGCGCAACTACTCAAGATACCATGCATCTCTCGGTGCATCCTCGCCTTCCTCTTGCTTAGGCATATACTTCTTAAAGATGCGCTCAATCAAGAAAGAAGAAATCAATGCATGCAGTCCCGGAAGCACAAACAAAAACAGCGGCATCACGTTAACTGCCAGCACTACAAGCAAAAACAGAACCGTCAGAATAAACGTCGTCGGCAAATGACGCATCGCCATCATAAAGGACATCTTCATCCACTGCCAAAAAGTCAACGTGAATCTGGAGAGTATCGGGTACACAAACATCGTAACGAACAGTGCCGTGATGATTACGATAACAACAACGGTGTAATACACCTGCGTGAAAACCAAGTCCGGATTCATCTGCACGGAAAGGACGTAGCACACATACAGCAAATACACAAGCACGGCCTGAAGAATACCGCAGATAAAGCCTTGCTTGAAATTCAAGCGAAAGGACTTAAAGAACTCCTTCCATGCATAGCCTCTGCTCTTTCTCAGGTTCTTCACCGTTGCGTAGTACAATGCCGTACACGCCGGTCCGATGCCCAAAAGAACCGTCAGCAGGAACAGTGCATTGAGAATAAACAAGTCCGCCACCTTATTCATGGCAGAGAAAAATTTGTTGTCAACACTGAACACGTCAGAAAAACCGCTCATAGCTCACCTCGTACTGTAAAAATCGCCACACACGCCGCATGCGCTCTACTTTATCAAGTAAAAAGACCTTTGACGCCATAGTCGGTTTTATTGTATCACAACGAATGGCATTTGGCAACTGATTTTCCGCGTGCCGCGGTGGCTGAAATGTGTTATGCCGCGGCGGCTTCCTACGGATTGCAGATGACCGATCTCATGCTATTCTTGCAACGAAGATTTTACTTTGTATCTCCGCTGTATTTATGGTATACTGAGTTCGGAAATTATTATCTCGGGGAGAATGCATATGGAACAAAAGAATTTCGGCTTAGTATTTGCCGGTGGCGGAGGAAAAGGCGCCTATCAGATCGGTGTATGGAAGGCTCTTAGGCACCTTCGTATGGACACTTGGATCAAAGCCATCTCCGGTGACTCTATCGGAGCATTGAACGCCGTACTGTTCACAAACGGTGACTACGACACCGCAGAACGCGTGTGGCGAAGCATCACACCGGAGCAGTTTGTGGATCTGAACGTCAACGGGACCTGCTCGCGAGACGCGCTCATCAAGCTATTACACGAAGAGATCGACCTTTCCGTTGTGTCGAATTCCTCGGTACGAACGTATGTCACGATCGCAGAGGCCAAGCCGTTCACGCGCTCGGAAGACTTCGAGGCATCGATTCGTGCCATCTTCGAGGAGGAGCATGACGGCGAATATCGTCTACTCAACGGATTGCCCCCGCAGGAAATCGTACAGCTTTTGCTTGCGACTACTGCTCTCCCGGTCATCTACGAGCCTGTTAAGATCGGTAGCACCTATTACCGCGACGGCGGCCTTTTCGACAACATGCCGATGCGACCTTTGTTAGAGGACGGCATCCGCGATTTGATTTTGGTTAAGCTAAAGGCCGAGTCCGAATACGACATCTATCTTTCCTCGCAGGCCGATACACTGATTGAGATATCACCGAGTACAAGCCTCGGCGGTTTCGTCGACGGTACGCTTGATTTCAACGGGGAAAATGCGGAATTCCGTATGCAGCTCGGCTTCTACGACACGCTCCGCGCATTTGAATTCTACGAGCGTAGAACCATGGGTTTCCCGGCGACTCCGGCAGAAAAGGCCCGTCGTATT
This sequence comes from Lachnospiraceae bacterium, assembly GCA_045597165.1. Lineage (GTDB taxonomy): Bacteria > Bacillota > Clostridia > Lachnospirales > Lachnospiraceae > ISDg. Next base: position 25,468 of record JAZODS010000116.1, read on the forward strand.
CAGCAGGATATCGAAAATGCGACAACGGCAGCAAGAGCCGCTAAGGCCATCTCGAGCATCGACCGCAACATGGACATGCTCAGCTCCATTTATAAAAAATACGACATCTGATTTCCGCACAGGCACAACCGCCAACACCGGCACAACATCCGTTTCAGAAACCATCAGAACAAAAAAGGGCATATGCAGTTACTTCGGTATTCTGCATATGCCTTATTCCGTTATCGTACTCTTTTTCTTCTCTGCGTGCTTTGCTTTTCGCGAAGAAAGCTTTTCCTTCAGCTTCGCGTGCAAGTCCTTCAAGATTCCCAACGTCTTTTCGTCATTCGGGAATATAAGCTTCAACAAAAAGATCGCTATCGCCAAGGTCACGAGCTTTTCCGGCGTGAACGGCACCCATAAAAATGCCAAGTAGGCGCTCGCTACGGCAATCATCCACGGAATCTCCAGTGCTGTCCCTACGAAGAACAAAATGTATGACCAGCCGTTCGTGATTAGCCACGCAATGCCAAAGCAAAGCAGGAGACGCGGATTCAATATAAACTCTACCGCCTTCTTCAGTTTTTCCTTCATTCTCCCCGCATACCTCCTATGCGGCGCCTGCCGACATTAACGGAAGCGCCACCATCCACATAATCACATACCACACAATGGCCAGCACAATCCAAAATGCCGGCATCTTATCTTTCTTCTTAGCCTCAAGGGCATCGTCATACGGCTTCGCCAACTCTCCACGCTCTACCAGCTTCATCATGAACATCATGAACATGGCAGCGAGCATAATAATCAATATGATCATGCTGACGCCCGCCAACATCCAGCATGTATTCGCAACGACTCGGCATACCTCCTGCATCCAAAAGTCGGTGTCAAACGCCACGCCTCCGGCCAAGCACAGGAAGAACACTACTACCGAAATCACTTCAATAATGCAAACCAATCTAACAAATCGCTTCATCACAGCCTCCAATCAATCTGTGGTTTTATCCTCTGCAAGAATACGCTTCCGGAATTCCGAAAATGCTCCGGGAAGCGAGTATCTCTCCAAAAGATCTTCTACCGTTGCCCATGCGCAATCCTTTGCTGCCGCAAGGCGCTCACCCCGAAGGTGATATACCCGTGCCGTCATGTTCCACTCCACATGGCTGAAGATATGCTTTCCGGTCCACACCGCATCCGGTGCTTCGGGACACGCTACACCATCTCCAAGCAGCCGGGCCAACAGAGCATCCGCCTCGTCGTAGCCGCTCTCCGTTTCGACGTCCACGCCCGGGAACTCCCACAGTCCCGCGAGCAGTCCCTTGTTCGCTCGTTTGTGCAAAAGATAACTCCCGTGACATTCTATCACAAGTACTATGCGTTCTACAAGTCTTCGTTGCTTTTTTTGGGGTTTTACCGGAATCTCGTCCGTGCTTCCTTCGGCAAATGCCCTACAAAGGTGCTGCACCGGACACTGTTCGCAGTGCGGCGCGCCGTTGGGAATGCAGATGGTCGCTCCGATATCCATAATCGCCTGATTGAATTCTCCGGGGCGATCCTTCGGCATGACAGCTCGCAGCTCGCGAATCATCTTTGCCTTAACAGCGGCTTCGGCTACATTTTCACGGCTTCCGGTCAGACGACTCATAACACGCAGCACATTGCCGTCAACCGCCGGCTCCGCCACTCCGTACGCAATCGAAGCAATTGCTCCCGCCGTGTAATCCCCGATGCCGGGAAGGGCGCGTAGCAAGTCCACCTCTCGCGGCAGCTGCCCGCCGTATTGCTCGCATACAAGCTGTGCCGCCCGCTGCATGTTTCGCACTCTGTTATAGTAACCGAGTCCTTCCCAAAGCTTCAGCAAGCGCTCCTCCGAAACCTCGGCAAGTGCCTGAATGTCCGGCAACTCACGCAAAAAGCGGTCAAAGTAA
>JAZODS010000117.1:0-4514 GCA_045597165.1 Lachnospiraceae bacterium
ATCCAATCGCTTCAACAATGCATCCACCTTTTGAATGTCCAATTGCTCCGAGAGCACAATTCCCTCATTCGACAACAACGATTCATTCGCAACAATTGTCGAACTTTGAATCATGTATTCCGAAGAATAAAGACCATAGATTCCACGCTCTTCCCCTTTTCCGATTGTCACCAGTTCCCAATAATTCTCCGGTATCTGACGAACCCATTCCTCGGGACTGTCCGGATTCAAAAAGGATTCGAGATTCAGCACAAGCTTTCTATCCACCGCATCCGCTGCGTCTTCCGGGCCTCCGCTTAGCATCAGCAGGTCCACTTTCGTACCCTGCTCATATGCCTCTACAATGGCATCATAACGGCCATCTATCCCTTCACTACTCAACGTCGTCCCCGCGAACACTTCGACATAAAACCCGTAACCATTATCCTGCAGATACCAATTCAAAGCATCGACCTGTTCTTTCTGGGGCTTATAGAAGCAGCTACACATGATTGTCAAACATGTGTCCCCCTCTTTCGGCACAAATCTCGGCCTCTCCGTAGGAACAGAAAGGGGCGGTGTCGTCACCGCCCCTGTTATGCCCGAAGTAATTGTAGGAGGTGGTGTCTTTTGCGGCTGTTCCTGCTTAGAACAAGAAACTGTTACTACTAGAAAAAACAACATGCAGAAAAGAATTCGTTTCATATGCACCTCCGTGTCTTTTGTATTTCACCTCGTAAAATAGTAGTTTGATTACTTATTATTGTAATTCCAATATATCTTAAACCGGGATGCCTGTCAAGTGTTTTTTTTACTTTTTTCTATCAAAAGTATCATAGTTCCCTATCAATTATTGATTCATTTCGTTTCTCTGCTCATTTTCCTGCAGCAAATATCACTCTGTGCGAAATCTACATCTGCAAAAAAACAAGTCACCTTGGTTCTATTGGCCAAGATGACTTGCTTGCGCTTCACGATTCACTTTGTAATAATTCCGGAACCATCGACTACAGAATGGCTCCGACAATGGGATTACTCTCCACTGCGGCGAGTTTCCCTCTCTTTTCTGCAAAGCTCCTGTAGATGCTGCTCAAATAATGCTTCGTCCGTCGGAATCTCCGCCCAAGCATCCGTCCATGCCGAGAGATATGCCGCATTTGAAATCGACAGCGAGTTCAATCCTTCTCTACCGTCGGCAATCATGTCCGTTCCGATCAAGATGGAGCGCGCAAATGCCTCAAGCACCTGCGGATGTCCTTCCGGTACAGCATCGCTATACTCCTCATAAGCGGTTTCCGGAGAAGCGAAGCCTTCCTTGGAAGTAAAGCAGAACTCTCGCTCGGGTACCGCAAGTTTCCACCATCTCAGTTTGCCCTGTTCAATCACGAGCTTACCTTTGTCACCCGAGATCTCCAAGCGGTTAGTGCCCGGTGCTTCGCCCGTGGTCGAAATGAAAGCTGCCGTCGCACCATTTTCATATTCGCCGTAGATTGTCACATCGTCCTCGACGTCGATGTTGTGGTATTTGCCAAAGCTGCAAAATGCTCGCACTCTCTTTGGCATACCGAAGATCCACTGCCACAAATCCAGGTTGTGAGGAGCCTGATTCAGCAGCACACCGCCGCCCTCTCCGTTCCAGGTCGCTCTCCAACTACCCGAATTGTAATAGGCCTGCGTACGATACCAATCGGTAATGATCCATACCATTCGTTTAAGCTCTCCGAGCTGTCCACTCTGCACGATTTCACGAGCCTTAGCGTACAACGGATTCGTGCGCTGGTTGAACATAATACCGAATTTCACTCCGGCTCGGTCCGCAGCCTCGTTCATCTCACGAACCTGGCGGGAATATACGCCCGCCGGCTTTTCCGTCAACACGTGAATTCCTTTCTCAAAGCAACGGATGGCAATGGTCGGATGGTCATAATGCGGAACCGCAATCAGCACGGCATCCACCAGTCCGCTGTCAAGCAGTCCCTCCACATTCTTAAAGCAAGCAACCTCCGGATACTCCTCCATCGGTACGAGCTTAGCGGGGTCGATGTCGCATACTGCCGTAACCTCAACGGAAGGGCATTTTCCCGCAAGCACATTGCGAAAATGACCGCTTCCCATGTTACCCATGCCTACAATACCAAGTCTTATCTTCTCCATAGCAACCTCCTTATATCAGTTCCTTCAGTGCTTCTACTGCGGCGTCAAATGCGGCGCGCTGTGACGCATAGCAGTAACCACGTCCGGACTTTTCCGCTGCCTCAAGCTTATCAAAGCCTTCGAATACCGACAAATGCGGCTCCAGCGTCAACACGGTGCCACGATATTGCTCAAGCAAATACGGCAGGTTGCCGATGCCACGTCCGGCCGGGACAACCGCACCGTCCGCCAAAGCGTCTTTGATGTGCATGTATTCCACATAGGGACTGAGCTTCTCCCATGCTTCTACCGTATCCTGTCCGCACTGAATGAAGTTCGCAGGGTCAAACACTGCCTTAAGCTGCGGAAATGCTTTGTGAAGCTCCTCGCAGCGGGTCGCAATGTCTCCGTAGATGCCCTTTTCGTTCTCGTGGCACAAAATCACACCACTGTCCTTTGCGGCAAGCAAGAAGCCGTCCAGACGCTTCATAACCTCGTCCTTATAACGCTCCGTCTCCCCTTCCGGCACATAAAAGCTGAACATGCGAAGATGCTTTGCCCCCAAAACCTCCGCGAGCTCCAGTCCGTGACGGAACTTCTCCAGATGCGGCTCGAACGGGTCGTTGATTCCGATCTTGCCGTAAGGCGAGCCGAGCGACCATACCCCGATTCCCGCGTCGTCCAACTGCTTGCGCACCTCTTTCGCCTTCTGAACGGTAATGTCGGAAATGTTCTGACCATCCACGCCACGTATCTCGAGATAGCCAACGCCATTTGCCTTCATTGCCTCGATCTGTCCACTGATTCGGCCGTCCGCCTCATCTGCAAATGCTGCTAATTGAAATCTCATATTCTTACCTCCTCCAAGGTGATACGTCCATTCTACTACGAAAGAATTTGCATTACCATTGCTATTCTGAGTCAAATACATTGCAAATCCACGCATTTTGCAATACAATGAGCGCAAGGAGGTATCGATTATGCTGAACGAGTACACTTTCGGAGATATCTATATCCGACATGCCGTGGACGAACATCCGGATGGCAGGCACTATACCATGCATCTTCATGACCGCTGCGAGATTTACTTTTTCATCTCGGGCAACGTGGAATACCTTGTTGAAGGCTCCAGATACCCGCTTGATGCGGACAGCATATTGATTATGCGCCCCGCCGAATCGCACATGCCGCAGATCAGTGCGGGAAGCAAATACGAGCGATTTGCCATCAACTTTCCGCTTTCCTTTGTGAACGGCATCGATCCGGAGGGCAGGCTCGTCAGAGCATTTACCGAGCGTCCGCTTGGGCAGAACAACTTGTACACGGCCTCCGAGCTCGATATGACTCTCTTGCGCAGATTGTTCGACGAGATGTGCCACGGCGGGGACGATTACGGACGTAGCGTCACCATCACAACGCATCTGTACATCCTGCTGGACATGCTCGATCGTGCATTTGCAGCCAAGCACTCCGCTTCGACTAAGACGCCGAGCTTGACCGAGCGCGTTGTCGCCTATGTGAACAAGCATCTCTTCGAAGAGCTTTCGGTACCGATGCTCGCAAAGCATTTTTACTTAAGTCCGTCGCAGTTTGCTCGCGTGTTTCGACAGGCGACCGGCGCCTCCACGTGGGAATACATCACGCGCAAACGACTCACTGCCGCAAAAGAAAAAATCCGCAGCGGTCACACGGCACTGGATGCCTGCGAAAGCTGCGGATTCGGGGATTATTCTTCATTTTACAGAGCCTATACCAAACATTTCGGCTGTGCTCCGAAGGACGACCACTCCTAATGCTTCTTAGTGGTGGAACAGACGGATGCCCGTAAATGCCATCACGATATCATGATCGTCACATGCTGCAATCACATTGTCATCGCGGATAGAACCACCGGGCTGTGCAATGTATCTCACGCCACTGCGGAATGCGCGCTCGATGTTGTCGCCGAACGGGAAGAAGGCGTCGGAGCCAAGTGCAACGTCCGTATTCTTGTCAAGCCACTCACGCTTTGCCTCAGCCGTAAAGACTTCCGGCTTCTCGGTGAAGATGTTCTGCCATTTGCCCTCAGCCAATACGTCCATATAGTCCTCGCCGATGTACAGGTCGATGGAATTGTCGCGATCTGCGCGGCCGATGGTCGGCAGGAACGGAAGATTCAATACCTGCGGAGACTGACGAAGCCACCAGTTGTCAGCCTTCTGTCCTGCAAGACGAGTACAGTGGATACGGGACTGCTGTCCTGCACCGATACCGATTGCCTGACCGCCCTTGCAGTAGCATACGGAGTTGGACTGCGTATACTTCAAGGTAATCAAGGAAATGATCAAGTCGATCTTTGCAAGCTCGGGAAGCTCCTTGTTCTTCGTCGGGATGTTCGCAAACAGTTCATCGTTGATGTTCAG
>JAZODS010000118.1:0-3727 GCA_045597165.1 Lachnospiraceae bacterium
GAACCTGTTCGGGCGGAAATTGATTCGGAAACGGAGGGATTGCCATGGACGTACAAGGAAAAGTATTTCGCTACGGCGACAATGTAGATACGGATGTTATCATCCCGGCGAGATATCTGAATACACCGAATGCAGCGGAGCTGGCGCTTCATTGCATGGAGGACATCGATAAGGAGTTTGTGAAGCAGGTAGAGACCGGCGACGTCGTGGTTGCGGGCTGGAATTTCGGCTGCGGCTCCTCGAGAGAGCACGCGCCGCTTGTCATCAAGACATGCGGAGTCGGCTGCGTGATTGCAAAGAGCTTTGCGCGCATTTTCTATCGAAATGCGATTAACATCGGACTTCCCATCCTAGAGTGCGAGGAGGCGGCAGAGGAGATTTCGGCCGGAGACAAGGTACAGGTCAACTTCGACACCGGTGCGATTACGAATCTGACGACCGGCAAGAGTTATCAGGCACAGCCGTTCCCGGAGTTCATTCAGAACATCATTCGTGCGGGTGGCTTGCTCGCATCGCTGAAGGAGTAGACTTGTCGGTGAGGAAGCAGGCTTGTCGCCGAAGGGGCAGGATAGATAGAAGCGACATTATGAAAATGCGTCGCTTGGGAGGTAGGTATTATGAATAAGAACATAGCGGTCATTCGCGGCGATGGCATCGGCCCCGAGATTGTAGGGGAGGCACTGCGTGTGCTCGAGCGGGTTGCCGAGCTGTATGGTCATACATTTTCCTATACCGACGTAGACATGGGCGGTTGCGCCATCGACAAATGGGGAGACCCGTTGCCGGAGGAGATGCTTAAGCGTTGCTTGGCGTCGGACAGTGTGCTGCTCGGCGCGGTAGGCGGAGACAAATGGAACGACGTTCCGGGGCATCTGCGTCCCGAGAAGGGGTTGCTTAGACTTCGCGCGGGAATGGGTGTGTATAGCAACAATCGCCCGGCGAAGATTTGGCCGCAGCTGGCGTCGGCTTCGCCCTTGAAGGCTTCCATCGTGGAGCAGGGAATTGATTTTATCATTGTGAGAGAGCTGATCGGCGGCATTTACTTCGGTGAGCACAAGACCGAGGAGTGTAATGGCGAGCAAAAGGCCATCGACGTGCTGACCTATACCGAGGAGGAGATTCGCCGCATCGGCCGCATCGGCTTTGAGACGGCGAGAAAGCGTGGGAAGAAGCTGTGCTCCGTGGAGAAGAGCAACGTGCTCGATTCCAGCCGCCTGTGGAAAAAGGTGATGCACGAGCTGGCAGCGGACTATCCGGATGTGACGTTGACCGATATGCTGGTGGACAATTGCGCGATGCAGATTGTGAAAAATCCGGCGCAATTCGATGTCATCGTGACGGAGAACATGTTCGGAGACATCCTGTCCGACGAGGCGTCTATGATTACCGGCTCCATCGGTATGATTCCGTCCTCAAGTCTCGGAAATACGTCGTGTGGCTTGTACGAGCCGATTCACGGCTCCGCACCGGACATTGCGGGAACGGACACGGCGAACCCGATCGGAACGATTCTTTCCGCAGCGATGATGCTGCGTTTCAGCTTTGATATGCCGGAGGAGGCGGACTGCATTGAGGCAGCCGTAGCAGCGGTGCTCGACGAGGGCTATCGCACGGCAGACATTATGCCTTCCGACGAAGAGGAGGCGGCACGTTGTAAGAGGATCGGCTGCAAGGAGTGCGGAGAACGCATCGTAGCGCAGCTGAAGAGATGAGCATTTTACGAGTTGGATGAACAGGAGGTCCTATGATTCTATCCGGAGCAGACATCGTTGTAAGAACCATTATCGAGCAGGGCTGTGAGGTCGTCTTCGGCTACCCGGGAGGCCAGGTGCTGCAGCTGTACGATTCCTTGTACAAATACGAGGATGAGCTGAAGCACGTCTTAACGGCACACGAGCAGGGCGCGGCCCATGCGGCGGACGGCTATTCCAGAGCGACGGGCAAGGTCGGCGTTGTCATCGCCACCTCCGGACCGGGCGCGACGAATCTCGTAACCGGCATTGCGACGGCGCATTTGGACTCTGTTCCCATGGTTGCGATTACGGGAAATGTACCGACGTACCAAATCGGCTCGGATAGCTTTCAAGAGATCGACATTACGGGTATTACGCTTCCGATTACGAAGCACAACTATTTTGTCAGCGACGTAGAGGAGCTGGCGGACACCGTGCGAGAGGCTTTTCGCTTGGCGGTTTCCGGACGGCCCGGACCGGTGCTGATCGACGTACCGAAGGACGTACAGATGGCGATGTGCGAGTACACGCCTCAGCCCGCTGTGGTAGCCGATGAGCGCTTCCCGGCAAAGGAGATTCGCATTCAGGAGGCGGCAGAGTGCATCAATTCCGCGAAGCGGCCGTACATCTACTTCGGCGGAGGTATGCTTTCGGGCGAGGCACAGGAGGAGATGCTGGAGCTGGCGGACTTGCTCGATGCGCCGATGGGCTGTTCCTTGATGGGCCTTTCTGCGTTGCCGACGAAGCAGCCGAGATTCCTCGGCATGCAGGGAATGCACGGGCATTTTGCGGCTACGAAGGGGATGCAGGAGGCGGATTGCATCATTTGCCTCGGAGTGCGCTTCAATGACCGCGCGACCGGCAAGGTAGAGAGCTTTGCGACGAAGGCAAAGGTCGTACACATCGACATCGACGGTTCGGAGCTCAGTAAAAATGTTGCCGCAACGCACGGCCTGCGCGCGGACATTGCACTGAGCCTGCAGAAGCTGATGCCGCTTCTTAAGCAAAAGAAGCTTCCGGAGTGGCAAAGAACGATTGCGTCTTTCGTGGATGAGGAGCGTGCGATGGCCGACGACAGGGAAGGCCTTACGCCGCACAATATTATCAAATGCTTGAACCGTTGTAAGAGCGAGAGCACACCGGTCGTGACCGACGTCGGACAGCATCAGATGTGGGCCGCACAGCAGCTGGAGCTTGCGCAGAAGCGCAGATTCCTCTCGAGCGGTGGACTCGGCACGATGGGCTTTGGTATGGGCGCTGCCATCGGTGCGGCATTTGGCTGCAAGGAGCATAGCCTGTTGGTTACCGGTGACGGTGGCTTTGGCATGAGCTTGACCGAGCTTGCGACGGCGGTGACCTATAAGGTGCCGATGGTCATCCTCATATTCAACAACGGTGTGCTCGGCATGGTGCGTCAGTGGCAGACGCTGATGTACGACAGACATTATTCGAACACCGAGCTGGACCGCAAGACCGATTTTGTGGCGGTGGCGCAGGCGTTCGGCGCCGAGGGCGAGGCGGTAACGTCGGTAGAGGAGCTGGAGGCAGCACTCGGTCGGGCATTTGCCTACGAGGGACCGTACGTCATCGACTGTCCCGTAGACAAAGACGAGCTGGTGCTTCCGTCGGTGCTTCCCGGCAAATCGGTAAAAGACATTATGACAAAGGTGGATTAAATTTATGAATCGATATACAGTCGCAGTGCTTGTGCGAAATCAGTTCGGTGTGTTGAACCGTGTAACCAGTATGTTTCGCCGCAGGCAGTTTAACATCGGCGCGCTTACGGTGAGCGAGACGGAGTCAAATGAGTTCTCGCGTATTACCGTTCGCTTCGACGGCGAGGAGGAAAACAAGCAGCAGCTGATCAACCAGCTGTACAAGCTTCCGGACGTGTGCTCCATCAAGGAGTTGAACAACGAGACGTCCGTCAGCTGTGAGCTTTTGCTCATTAAGATGCCAAATGACCCGGCGACCCGCGACGACATCCGTACGGC
>JAZODS010000119.1:0-18064 GCA_045597165.1 Lachnospiraceae bacterium
AGTCCGCTGGCGCAAAGTCCATTTGGCAGATGTGTGCGCATCTCGCTGAGTGACGTGCATTTTCTTTTGGCGGGAACGGAATATGCGGGCAATAGCTTTGTGTGCCATGCGTATTATCGCTATCGCCACCTGCTGTTGGCCACTCGCTACATGAGCAAAGAAAAACCCGCAGCTCTCTACCTGCTCGTCCCCGGCGTCTGTAGCACCGGCGAAAGAAGAACGGGAGAAATCTACGGGTTTCGTGAATTCTATTGTCTGAGACGTAGTGCGTGGGAATCCCATGCATTTGGCTACTACGCGATGGAGCTGGAAGAGCCGTTTAACTTTGACCGCGAAGGGCAACGGACTTGACGATGGGAGCGATCAGCTCCTTATAGTGGAGCATCGTCTTCTCGTCGGGGGCGTGGCAGCTGCCGGGCAACAGAACCTGCTCGGAGTCGCGATACGCCTGTAAATAGTAATGTCTTGCGCCCTGAAGCAGCTCGGCCATCGCAAGCATCGAGGCATCGTCGTGGTATTCGGCGGTCACCGTTGTGCGGAATTCGTAATTGCCCTTCCATGCGAGCAAATGCTGAATACTCTCCGCAATATTGTCTGTGGAAAAGCCCGGTATGCCGACCGTCTCGCCGTAGCGCTCGAGACTGTTCTTCACGTCCATGGCTACGTAATCGACGAGGCGAGCATCGAGCAGCTTCTTCAAAAGCGCCGGATTCTGTCCGTTCGTGTCCAGCTTTACGAGAAAACCGAGAGCCTGGATTCTGGCCAAAAACATCGGCAAATCCGGCTGAAGAGTCGGCTCGCCGCCGGTCACACATACGCCCTCCAGCTTACCCTTTCGGGAGGCGAGGAATTTGAAGAACTCATCCTCGGTAAGTTCTCCGTTAGGATTCGGGCTTTGAACGAGACCGCTGTTGTGGCAATACGGGCAACGGAAATTGCAGCCGCCGGTGAAGACGGTGCATGCCATATGTCCCGGATAGTCCAACAGCGTAAGCTTTTGCAGTCCTTGAAGATTCATCATGTCGTCTTTCCTCCTTGTAGTGATGTCAACTAATTTACGCGCTGTTTGTGTCGTGGCTTATCTGCTCGACACGTCTATCTGATTTTGTTTCTACACCACGCTTGCTTCGCACGATTTTCCTTAGTCAATCGGCGTCTGCACATCTACATCGCTCGGAGCTGCTTCGCTCTGCTTTTTGGCGAGCTTATTCGCCTTCTCGCGTTCGCGAAGGTCTTGGAAAAATGTCTGCAGCACCGCACGACATTCCTCCTGCATAACTCCCTCTACCTTTTCTACTTGGTGATTGAACTGCTTCATCTGGAGCAAATCAATGATCGAGCCGGCACAACCTGCCTTCGGATTGTCGGTTCCGATTACGACTCTGTCGAGTCGCGCCTGCACAATCGCACCCGCACACATCTGGCAGGGCTCGAGTGTAACGTACATCGTACAGCCCTCAAGACGCCAGTCTCCGGTAACGCGGCAGGCCTTGCGAATGGCCTCGATCTCGGCATGGGCAAGAGTGCTGTGGCTCGTCTTGCGGCGATTGTACCCGCGGCCGATCACCTTGCCGTCACATACGATGACGCAACCGATCGGAACCTCGCCCAAAGCGGCGGCTTTTTTCGCTTGTGTAAGAGCCTGTTTCATGTATCTGATATGTTCTGATTTTGGCATAATACATTTCCCTTTACACTGTCAACTTGGATTTAAGTTTAGTATAACACTTCAATCGAAAAATGTATAGTTATATTGCAATTTATCAAATTTTTTATTGATTATTTAGAAAAACCATAGTACAATGATAGAAAGTATTCTATTCGGTCTATACATGGATTGAGATAAGGAGAACGTTATGCATTTGGGGAAAAGAAAATCGATTGCCGTAATGATTTCCAGAGTGTCAGCAGAGTTTCAAAGAGTACTTGTGGAGAACATCGAAAAGAGGGCTGCTTCGTACGGTTACTATACGCTTGTATACCATTCGTTCGGTGCCTACGGCAACAACCAGGCATTTGTAGACGGCGAGATGTATCTTGCCGATATGCCGGACTATGAGAATCTCGACGGTATTATTCTGGTTACGGATACATTTGCCGAGACGGCACTTGCAGACAAGATTATTGACAACGTAAAGAGACGCGCGACCTGTCCCGTTGTCTGTGTTCGTCGTGCGGTTGAGGACTATCCGGCCGTGCTGGTGGACGATGAGAATTCCATGGAGGGTATTACACGCCATCTTGTAGAGGAGCACAAATATACGGACTTCTGTTATGTGAGCGGACCCGAGGACCATCCGGACGCAATCAACCGTATTACCTGCTTCCAGAGAGTGCTGGCGGAGTACGGCTTGGAATGCACCGACGGCAATGTATTCTACGGTGACTTTTGGCGAAATTGCGGTGACCGCGCGGTAGAGTACCTGCTCGACGGACGTGAGAAGTATCCGGATGTTATCGTGTGCGCGAACGACTACATGGCTATTGCGGTTATGAACGCGCTTCGTGATCGTGGCATTCGCGTTCCGGAGGACATTGCGATTACGGGTTTTGACGACATTTCCGAGGCACAGGCCAGTCTTCCGCTTTTGTCGACCGTACGTGTGGACGTAGCGACATTGGCAGAGCATGCGGTTGACATGCTGAATCGCCTGCATATCGGTGAGACGCTTGATGAGAAGTACGAATACATACCGACACAGATTGTCGTAAGACAGTCCTGCGGTTGTGAGATTGACAATGAGAAGCAAGTAGAGCTCGGTCTTCGTGAGTATTTCAACGAGATGAACCGATATATCAATTACAACATGCAGACAATCTTCATGTCCATCGACGGCGAGACCGCGAAGGATGTCGATGAGCTGGCGCAGGTTGTGTATACCTACGTATTCAACAACGTCAATTTCCGAGATTTCTTCTTTGTTATGAACTCGTACGATTGGGGAACACAGGATTCTGCGGACTTCAACGGCTTTACGGAGAAGGTGCATCTGCGTATGGCGATACAGGAGAATTTGCTGCTCGGCCATATCGACCACGTCTTCGACTTCCATGACGTATTGCCGGAGGAATATGTGTACGATGAACCATGTGCATATTACATCGTTCCGATGCACTACCAGACCTCCTGCTTCGGATATTGTATGATTAACTACAAGGATGGCTGGTCGAACGGCACGTTCTTCCAGTACCTTGTAACGAATATTTGTAACGCATACGAGAGCATTCGTATTCGTCAGAAGATGAACCTGCTGATTGACCAGCTGCAGAACATGTCTGTCAGCGACATTTTGACCGGACTGTACAACCGTCACGGATTTGAGAACGATTCGAAGGCGATGTATCGTAAGGCAGTGAACGAGAATCGTTCGCTTTGCATCATGGGTATCGATATGGACGGTCTGAAGACGATCAACGATACGTTCGGACATGCTCACGGAGATATCGCGCTGAAGGCAATTGCAAATGCGATATCGGCCGCATGCTTTGCAGGCGAGACCTGCTACCGAGTAGGCGGTGACGAGTTCCAGGTGCTGGCCCTTGATTACACCGAGGAGATGGCGACCATTTTCATCGAGCGACTGAACGGCTTTTTGGACGATTACAACGCTCGATCCAAGAGACCTTATATCGTACAAGCCAGCTACGGCTTCTCCATTGCCGACCCGGCCGGAGAGAGAACGCTCGGTGAGTGGACAACGTTGAGTGACAACTTGATGTACCAGCACAAGGAGTCACGCCGTGCAGAACGAAAGATTGTTCGCGAACCGGTGGAGAAATAGTTCCTGCGGAACGAGTTAGACTTTCGTTTTGGAGATGTAGATTTTATGACACAACAATTGATAGATCGGTTTTGCGAGCTGTTCGGAGCGGGTGGCGACATTCGATGCTATTTTGCTCCCGGCCGTGTGAACCTGATTGGAGAGCATACGGATTACAACGGAGGACACGTATTTCCGTGTGCGCTCACGATTGGCACCTATGCGGTGGCCAGGAGGAACGACGACAGTACGCTGCGCTTTTTCTCGATGAACTTCGAGGAGAACGGCGTGATTACTTCTTCCGTCGAGGGACTTGCATATCGCAAGGAGGACGGATGGACGAACTACCCGAAGGGAGTGATTTGGGCGGCCCTTGAGAAAGGCTACGAGATTCCGACGGGCATGGACGTACTGTATTTCGGAACGATTCCGAATTCCTCGGGCTTATCCTCATCGGCATCGATAGAGGTTTTGACCGGATATGTGCTCAAGGACTTGTTCGGACTGACGTATGACGGCGTGGACAATGCACTGCTTGGGCAGTTGGCGGAGAATCGCTTTGTCGGCGTGAACTGTGGAATCATGGACCAGTTTGCGATTTCTATGGGAAGAAGAGATTGCGCGATTCTACTGGACACGGCAACCTTAAGCTATGAGTATGCGCCGATTGAACAGGAAGGACTGCGCATCGTCATTATGAACACGAACAAGAAGCGCGGGTTAGGAGACTCGAAGTACAACGAGCGTCGCAGTGAGTGTGAGGAGGCACTGGCTGAGCTACAGCGTGTAGTTGACATTCGGACACTCGGGGACCTGACAGAGGAGCAATTCGAGCAACACAAGGAGGCCATTGCGTCTCCGGTTCGAAGAAGACGCGCAAAGCATGCCGTGTATGAGAATCAACGAACCATACAGGCAGTGGAAGCCCTGAGGGCCGGTAACATCGAGCACTTCGGGCATTTGATGAACGCTTCGCACCAATCGCTCCGGGAGGATTACGAGGTGACAGGACGGGAACTGGATACCTTGGTTCATTCCGCTTGGCAGCAGGAGGGCGTTCTCGGCGCACGCATGACGGGTGCGGGCTTCGGAGGCTGTGCGGTAGCTCTCGTAAGAGAGGACTGTGTCGATGCCTTTGTAAGCAACGTCGGGGACTGCTATACGCGGGAGATTGGATACGAGCCGACATTTTATATCGTTGAGATTGGAGATGGTTCTGCGCGCTTAGTGTGAGAAGGCGCTGACGGGATAACGCTCCCACATAAGAGAAGAGATGGGGTAACGAGTCTATGATTATGTTACAAGAAGAGGACAAGAAAAAGCTGCTGACGATCTTTTCGAAGAATCTTCCGACGTATCGAAAGGTAATGAAGCTTTCGCAGGAGGAGTTCGGTGATTTGATCGGCATCACGAGACAGACGGTAAGCTCGATTGAGAGAGGAGCGTATCCGCTGACGTGGTCCATTTTCCTGTCCAGTATGTTCGTATGCTCGAGTCAGCCGAGAGCAAGAAAATTAGTCTACAATTCCTTTGCCGGAGAGACGGCTTTGTCTTCGTATCTCGATGAGATGTTCGGAGATACGAACCATTCGTCGGCAAATGCATCGCATGGCGTGGCAAGACAGGTCTATTTCGGAACCTGTACCATTCAGGACGATGAGGAGTACACGATTGTTGAATGTGACAGCAACGTAGAAGAGATGCTGGGCATTCATACCCATAGCGAAAGTCCTGTCACATACCTCGATTGCGTATGTGAGGCAGACAGAGAGACCGTAAAGCGTATTCTTGACGAGCGCATCCGTAAGCAGATGGTAGTATGTCTTGAACATCGGATTCGCAATGCAGAGGGACACGATGTTCCCGTGCAGTGCTTCGTGCGTCGTCAAAAGAAGATGATGAAGAACGGTCTTTTTGACGTTACGATTACACAGGTGACCGGCGAGATGCTGAAGAAACGCCGCATTACCGGACTGCTTTCAACGCTTCCGGCAGGCGTGGCGCTCTTTGAATTTCAAGGAAAGATTTCTTCTGAGAATGTGCCGGAGATTTATTATGCAAATGAAACCTTCTATGAGCTGATCGGTCATACGGCGGAGCAGTTTGCATCGATTCACAACAATTATTTTCCGCAGATTGTGGCACCCGATGACCAGCGTAGCGTGCATCAGCTGTTTGATAACCGAGAGGAGCAGTCCGTGAATTCCGCGGAGTTCCGAATCAACCGCTTTGACGGCAGCGTGGCATGGGTTCACTGCAATGCGCTTTGCGTAAGCTGTACGGAGGAGGAGACGCTCATCAGCTGCGTGTTCACCGAGATTACGCAGAGAATCAATGCGGAGATCAATATGAAGCACCAGCTCGATCACTATCGTAAGCTGGAGGATACGTCGGATGACATTCAGTTCGGCTACGACATCGACCAGGACAGATTGAGTCTTCCGAGAAGAATCGGAAAGCTCCTCGGCCAGGAAGGGCTCTACGAGCGCTTTATGACAGACGAGCGTGTTCGCCGTCATATGCATCCGGACGATTTCGAAGCATTTATGAAGCTGTTCCGCTCCGCTAAGGAGGAGGGCAACAACTGCCGCGGAGAATTCCGCATGAAGCTCAACGAGGGCGAGCCGCAGTGGTGCCGTATCAGCTTCGTACCGATTAAGGACAACGACGAGCGGGTGGTGTACATTTACGGACGCGTGGTGCCGATTGATGAGGAGCGTAAGATCCGCAAAGAGCACAGCAACGACCGCATGCTGATCAACCGACTGTCGTCTACGGACCGATTGACCGGCTTGTACAACCGTACGGCATTTCGTGCTCGTATGACGGAGATTCTCGCAGATCCGGATATGGACCCGGTACATGCGGTGATTTATAGTGACATCAACGACTTTTCTTATATCAACGAGAAGTACGGCTACCCGGCCGGCGACCGCATCCTGCGTGATTTCGGTGCGATGTTTCAGCGCAAGGGCAAGAAGTGCTTTGCCTGCCGAATTCACTCGGATTTCTTCGTAATCTATGTAAATGGTGAGACGAAGGAGCAGGTGATTGCAAAGCTTCGCAGCTGGTCGAAGGTATTTGTCGAGCATCAGTCGAAGTTCTATCCGGGCATTGACCTGCAGCTGACAAGCGGTGTGTACTTTATGGGCAAGGGCGAAAAGGACATCTCCCTCGCGATGGACAATGCGAACCTCGCAAGAAAGCAGGCAAAGGCTGAGCAGAATCGACCGTATTGCATTTGCACGGAAGAGCTTCGCCGCCGTCGTTCCTACGAGCAGAACATTGCAGGTGCCATTCAGAACGCAATTCGCGACAATAAGATCGAAGTGTTCCTTCAGCCGAAGTTCTCGCTGAAGAGCCGCGAGATCATTGGTGCAGAGGCATTGGCACGTTGGATTCAGGAGGACGGAACCTACTTGTCGCCTTCGGATTTCGTACCGATTCTCGAGAGAACCGGTCACATTACGGACCTCGACTTCTGCATTTACACGAACGTATTACAGGCGCTTCGTAAGTGGAAGAAGAACGACATTCCGATGGTGCCGATCTCCATCAACTTCTCGAAGAACAACCGTAGCTTTTTGAAGTTTGACGAGAGAATCAGTCGTCTGGCGGACCAGTATGGCGTAGACGGCAAGTTCCTCGAGCTTGAGATAAATGAGGCAATGCTCGGCAAGGCAGACGAGAGCGTGAAGAGCTCGATCAACGGCTTGCAGGGTCGTGGCTTCAAGATTACGTTGGACGATTTCGGTTCGGGCAATTCTTCGCTTTCGATGCTGATCAATGCACCGATTAATACGGTGAAGGTCGGCAGAGACTTCCTCCGCCACATCGGCAATTCCAAGGCGGAGAGAGAATACGTACAGTGCATGTGTGAGATGATTTCCTCGGTTAAGAAGGAGGTTATCTTTGCGGGCGTTGAGACGGAGGAGCAGGCAGAATTTTTGGAGAGCTGCGGTTTTACAAAGGCGCAGGGTTACTTGTTCGAGAGACCGTTGCCGATTTCGGAATTCGAGGACAAATACCTGAAGCAAAAGTATATGCCGTCGGCATAAAGGGTATTGTATTTTTTCGAGGAAGGAATATAATATTATCGCGCTGAAGCGTCGTAGATGTGCAGCGATGCGCACCGAAATGTAAGGTGGGCCGCGCTGTGCTTTGCAGAGAACGAATAGAATTATAGTGGCGCACAGGCTGCGCCACTATCTTTTGTTTTAGGAGCATAGACAGGGAGAGATTTATGTCAAGAGACGATAAAAGCTACGTTGCTCGCGGAGCTAACACCGTCGGTCTTTTGCCGACTAACACCGGCGTTGCCGGGGGCGCCTATCACCGCCGGCTTTTTCGGCTAACACCGCTCGCCGTGCGAGCTAACACTTCGCCCTCCGGGCGATATCACCGCCGGCTCTGCCGGCTATCACTGCAGCGCCTTGCGCTGCTATCACTCCTTTTCCTGCTTACGGGCTGCGCAAGAGACGACCGAGGTGATCGCCTTCAGGTCGTAACGACGGTGTTCCCGGCTTACGACTGGGCACGAGAGCTGCTTGCGGATGTAGAGGGTGTGGACCTGACGGTCATTGTGGACAATGGTGTGGATTTGCATAGCTATCAGCCGTCGGCAAAGGATATTGTGCAGATGTCAACCTGTGATGTGCTGATTCATATCGGAGGCGAGTCCGATGTGTGGGTGCAGGAGGTGCTGGACAACGCGCCGGACGAGCAACGAACGGTCATTAACCTGATGGAGTTGCTCGGAGACGAGGCGAAGGAGCTTCCCCATACGGAGAACGACGAGAACGAGAACGACGGCGATGAGCATGACCACGAGCATGCGCATGCGCACGATGAGAACTGTGAGCATTTGTACGACGAGCACGTATGGCTTTCTTTGCGAAATGCGAGAGCATTTTGCGAGGCGATTGCGGACGAGCTGTGCAGAAGGCTGCCAGATGCGGAAGAGACCCTGCGGGCAAATGCCTTGGCTTACGACGGTGTGCTTGCCGATTTGGACAGTCGCTTCGAGGAGCTTGTGGCAGGAGCCGAGCGCTCGACGATATTGGTTGGAGACCGATTCCCGTTCTTGTATTTGACGGAGGATTACGGACTGACGTATTATGCAGCATTTGCGGGCTGTGAGGCAGATACCGAGGCGAGCTTTGAGACAATCGTATCGCTTTCCGAGAAGGTGGACGAGCTGAAGCTGCCGTGCGTATTGATTCTCGATGGCTCGGACGGAAAGCTTGCGGACACGATCATCTCGACGGCAAAGAGCGAGGGAGTCGAAACTCACACGTTGCATTCCATGCAGTCGGTGACGAAGAAGGACGCGCAGGCGGGAGTTACCTACATTTCCGAGATGGAAAAGAACTATGAGACATTGAAGAAGGCGCTTGGGGCCTGAGACTTTATATATGAAGGAGACAGGAGGTCGGCATGAACCTACTTGAACAATTGAGCTATTATCTATCCTTTCCGTTTGTGCAGTACGCGCTCGTTGTGGGCGTGCTGATTGCGCTGTGCTCGTCGTTGCTCGGCGTGGTGCTCGTGCTGAAGCGGTTCTCCTTTATCGGAGACGGCTTGTCGCACGTGGCATTTGGCGCATTGGCCATCGCGTCGGTGCTTCGCGTGGCGGGAGAGCTGTACATCGTATTTCCGATTACCATTGTGGCAGCGGTGCTTTTGCTGCGCACGGGGCAAAATGCTAAGATTCACGGCGACGCAGCCATCGCGATGATTTCCGTCGGCGCGTTGGCAATCGGTTATCTGCTGCTGAATCTGTTCTCGACCTCGACGAACATCTCGGGCGATGTGTGCAGCACGTTGTTCGGCTCGACGTCGATTCTGACGTTGACGAGAAGCGACGTGTGGCTGTGTATTGCGATGTCGGTCATCGTACTGACGATCTTCGTGGTGTTCTATCATAAGATATTTGCCGTGACGTTCGATGAAAATTTTGCGAAAGCGACCGGAGTTCGCACCGGTGCTTACAACCTGTTGATTGCGATTGTAACGGCAGTCATTATTGTGCTGGCGATGAATTTGGTCGGCTCGTTGCTTGTGTCGGCGCTTATTATCTTTCCGGCACTGTCCGCAATGAGAGTGTTTCGAAGCTTTCGTTCGGTTATCCTGTGCTCGGCGGTGCTGTCTGTAGGCTGCTCCGTGCTGGGACTTTTGCTTTCCATCCTGTTCGCAACACCGGTAGGAGCAACGATTGTAGCGATTGATATCGTGGTGTTCGGAGCATTTGCCTTGGTTGGGCAGCTGGTGGGAGCTCGCGCGTAGAAAAATGCACGTGCGGCTCGGCAGAGAGCGCGTGTACCTTAGAAAAATGCTTAATAAGAGGAACTGAGATTTCGTATGATGACAATTCTTTTGTTAGTTATCTTCATAACCTTCATCGGAGTCGGGTTGCCGGATTCCGTGCTCGGCACGGCGTGGCCCGCAATGTATCGAGACTTCGGTTTGCCGATGTCGCTGGCCGGCTATCTGTCCATGACGATCAGTCTCGGCACCATTTTCTCGAGCCTCGTGAGCTCGAAGCTGATCAATCGATTCGGCACGGGTGTTGTGACGGCGGGTAGCACGGTGATGACGGCCGCGGCGTTATTTGGCTTTGCGGCGACGAAGGACGTCGTCTTTTTGTTTGCACTGGCAATTCCGCTGGGACTCGGCGGAGGAACTGTGGATGCGGCGCTGAACAACTTTGTGGCGCTACACTATAGCGCATCGCAGATGAATTACCTGCATTGCTTTTACGGGATCGGCGTTGCCGTGAGTCCGTATCTGATGTCGGTGGCGCTCAGCGCGGACAACGATTGGCGTAGAGGCTATATCAGCATTGCCTTGATACAGTCACTGATTGCACTGATTGCGATTGCGTCGCTTCCGCTTTGGAAGAAGGTCGGAAAACGCGATGAAGAAGAAAACACCCCTGCGCGAGTGCTGTCATTTTCACAGTTGATGAAAATGCGAGCCGTTCGGACGGGGTGTCTTGTATACTTTGCAACCTGTGCGGTTGAGCTTACCGCGGGATCCTGGAGCAGCACGTTTTTCGTAAACTCCAAGGGCTTCGACGCGGATAAGGCGGCGCAGGTTACGATGTTATTTTATATCGGCCTTGCACTCGGACGATTCCTGTCCGGCATACTGGCAAAATGGCTGGATTTATGGCGACTAATCTGGATTGCGAACGGAGTGAAGGGGCTCGCGATCGTTTTGTTGCTTCTGCCGCTTCCCACCGCATTTGCGATTGTCGCACTGTTTCTCATGGGATTGGGCATCGGCCCGATCTTCCCGAATCTGACGCACCTTACGCCGCAGCTGTTCGGCAAGGACATCTCGCAATCCGTCATCGGAGTGCAATTTGCCGCATGCTACGTCGGTGTGATGGTAATGCCGTGGTTGTTCGGCGTATTGGCACAGCAGTTCACGACCGGAATCTTCGGCGGATACCTGATGGCGATGTTTTTGGTCTACATCATCGCATTTTACGTATTGGGAAGGTGCTTCGACCATACCGGCAACGCCGAGGAAAATGCGTAGCTGTGTTCCGGCATTCGGTCCGCAAAAGCCACACTTGCGCCGCGGAAACTGCCGACGGTCCTCCAAAGTCACACATGGTCCGCGAACCATTCTGCGGATTACTTCGAGGAGTTCTTGGTGGTCGTCTTCGAGGCCGGGAGATACTTTGTAATCTGAGCCTTGCGAAGACCGAAGAGTAAAAGCATGCCGAGGATTCCGCAGGAGATGATCTCGCCGATACCGACCGTCAGCATGAGGTACCAAAGAAGGTCCGTTACACCGTATACCTCTCGCAGGACGAACGGAACGATGATTGCATTTGCCAAAATCGGCGGGATGGGCGCCAGCCATGCATAGCGGCGCAGCGCATAGGTTCCGAGAGCACCGAGCAAGGTTGCGAGGGAACCGAACACGATATCCCAAAGAGCGCAGCCGGTGAGAAGATTTGCGAGCACGCAGCCGATGGTCAAGCCGGGAATTGCAGCCGGCGTAAAGAACGGAAGAATGGTAAGCGATTCGGAAAGGCGCACTTGAATGACGCCGCTTGCGAGGCCAAATGAATTCGCAACGAACGTCAAACCTACATAGAGAGCGGCAATGACGGCCGCCAAAGCAGTATTTATAGCATTTTGATTCTGTTTCATGGTCTCCTCCGAGAGTACAAGCATATCTACTCAAAGTAGTATACTTGAATGGTTTTCAAAATGCAACCCCATGCGAGAGCCGCATGGCGTCGGGAGGCGAGAGGATGACTAGGATATGCAAGCGATGTCTTTTGCGTGATATGGCAAAGGAAGATTATGCGCAGATAGAAAAGTACAAGCAGGCAATCAAAGAGGCGGACCGTGTGCCGCCCGAGGAATACGAGCGCCGGCTTGCGATTTGCAAGGAGTGTGACCAGCTAAATGCCGGGACTTGCGGAGCATGCGGCTGTTACGTAGAGCTTCGTGCGGTGGCAACGGTTGGGCATTGCCCGGATGGGGAGTGGTAGGCAGCGCGCAGGGCGCGGTGGTAGCCGCCGGAGGCGGCAGTGATATGTTCGCGAAGCGAACGTGATAGACGAGCAGAGCTCGTCGGTGTTAGTCGGCCGGAGGCCGACAGTGGAGGCTCCGAGAGGGGCGGTAGCGTAGCGCGTAACGCGCAACGCGGGTGATAGGCGCAGCAAGCAACTCAGGAGGTTTTGATGAGACTGATTTTTGTACGTCATGGAGATCCGAATTACGAGATTGATTTTTTGACCGAGAAGGGACAAAGAGAAGCGGCGGCGTTGGCCAAATGGGTGAAGTGCTACGACGACCGCGTCAAGGCGTATTACGTATCGCCGCTCGGTCGCGCGAGGGAGACTTGTCGCGTGTGCCTCGAGCCGCTTGGAAAAGAGGCGACCGTGCTTCCTTGGATTCGCGAATATACCGGCATTGCGTGGGACCCTCATCAGGAACGCATGCGTCACGCGTGGGACTTCTTCCCTGGCGAATGGACGCAGGACCCGCTCCTTTATCATAAGGACACGTGGCTCGATTCGCCGTGGTACAAGGATCCGAGCTGCAAAAAAGGCTACGAGGAGATTTGCGGCGGCTTAGATGCGCTGTTGGCCGAGTACGGTTATGTCCGTGATGGCAACATTTACCGCACGAATTGGACGGACAAGGCAAATGATGATACAATCGTGATCTTCTGTCATATGATTTCTACACTGACTTCGGTGGCGCATTTGACCGGCATCGCCGCACCGCTGTTGTGGCACGGCTTCTTCAGCGCGCCGACCGGTATTACGATGCTGCAGACCGAGGAACGTGTGCCGGGAACGGCGTGGTTCCGAGTGAGGATGCTCGGCGACGTTACGCATTTGCTCACCGAAGGAGAGCCGGTGTCGGATTCGGGCTTCTTTCCGGGGTAAGGCGGCGATAGGTGAATAGTGCAGAAAAATATATTGCACTATATACAAAAAGTGAATGCGGCTGAGAATTGTTTCAGGAATGAAAATGTGCGCAATACACAAAACGGACAAGTGAATTTCGGAAAATCGTCAGATTGACTTTAGCTGTTCTGTTTGGTAGCATATATGTATGAGATGAGCTCACGGCGGACAACACATGAACTATCGAAGGTCCGTTTGGCTATATGGAATTGTGCATCGGCCGCGCTATATTGGGATGATGGAATGAGAAGTCCTCCGCTTGATAGCGGAGGACTATTTTCAACATTGTGTGGACAAATTGAGATTGAAATGCGTCATAATATGTGGTAAGATATAGCCACACTAAACACTGTTTATGGAGGTGCTACAGATATGACGATTGTTCCCATGCGTGAGTTAAAAGATACCGTTCGGATTGAGCAATACTGCAAGGAGGCAGATGGCCCGGTATTCGTAACTAAGAATGGATATGGGCGCTTAGTTGTGATGGATATAGAATATTACGAAAAAATCATGAGAAAGGTCTACGAGGCCAAGCTGATTACTGAAGGGATGGCTGATGTTGAAGCCGGCAGAGTTTCCGAGTTGGATGAGGTGAGGTCGAGAATATTGAAGAAGTATGAGCTCTAGATATGATGTGTATATCACGGAACGAGCAGAGCAGGATCTGGATGAGATTCTGCTTTACATAGCAACAGAACTGTGTAATCCCCAAGCGGCAAGGGATTTGGGGGCGCGGATATTTGAAAGCATTGAGAATGTCCGCGATTTCCCGGAAAGAGGTTCTTTGCTGGATAATGAATTTATGGGGGATAAGCCGTTTCGCAAGTTGATTGTGGACAACTATATTGTGATTTACCTTGTGAAACCGGAGGAAAGCAAGGTTTACATTGTACGGGTGTTTTATGGCGCGCGAAATATCAATGATATATTGCTTGAAATCTAGAAGACGCTTCGTATCATTGCGCCATTAGGCGCAACCGTACATCTCCCGACTGCAACGCCTCTCGCTGTCCGTCTTCGTACTCTACGACCAGATGGCAGTCTTCGTCGATGGCGATGGCACGAGCGACGCGGCCTTCGGTGTCGGTTGCGAGATTGGTAACGAGAACTTCGCGGCCGATTAGGCAACTGTGAGTTCGGTAGTATTCGAAGAACTCGCGGTCGGCCAAATGCTCATAATATTCATAAAAACGATTCACGATTCCGGCCACGAGCTGTTCGCGCAGCTCGGCCGGAGTTTTTTTGTTCGGATAGAGGGCGCCCGCAATGTCCGCAATCTCTGAGGGGAAGCCGCTTTCGGGCTCTTCCACGTTGATGCCGATGCCTACGACAGCATAGTCAAGGCGTCCGGTCTCGGGCGAGATTGCGGCCTCGGTGAGGATGCCCGCCAGCTTGCGGTCGTCGAGATACAGGTCATTTACCCACTTGATGCCGGGGAGACGACCGGTTAGGGCGTCGATGGTTTCTGTGGCGGCGGCAGCGATGGCAACCGTCAGCATCAGAGCTTCCTCCGGTGCACAGGTCGGGCGCAAAAGCAGCGAGAAATACAAGCCCGTGCCCTCGGGGGAATGAAAGGTGCGCCCCAGGCGACCTCGTCCCGCCGTCTGCGAAAGCGCAACCAAAAGCGTTCCTTCGGGCGCGCCGGCGGCAGCCTGCTCCTTCAAAAACGTATTGGTAGACGTAACGCAGCGCTCCACTGTGATGTGGGTGCGCTCCGGCCTATGAAGGTGCGCGGCAATCTGCTCCGCAGTCAGGTTGTAGGGTTTAAGGTCTTGCATGGTAGCCTCCCTGGGTGGTCATTTTATAGTAGTGCAAGCTAGAACAGCTTCGGCAGTGTCTTGGAAATGTGCAAGCCAACGAGGTAGGAAGCCGCATTTGCCACAAATGAGTAGATAATATAATAGCGGTTTCGATTCGGGTACTCGGACACTTTTTTCATCAAGTAGCAATACAAGATGGCCTCAATCGCGAATACGGCAAGCTCGAAAATGATGTAGCAGGAGTAGAATTCGTATTCGCCCATCGTATAGTTAACCAAATTCAAAAGGACGTTGAGAATGATCTGCGTGATGGTGTTCACTACAATCAGCAAAATCAGCTGCTTCTTTTGGTGGAAACCAAAGAGCAGAGCCACGCCCATCTCAATCAAAATGGTGAGGATGATGCGTGCAAGCAGCGTAAATAGCTCATGGCCGAAGTTATAGTCGCGTCGGGCAATGAGCACGCCGTAGTTCGATTCGGGGTTGCCGTCTCGTGTATCGGTGTCTACGCCGGCCATATCGACAACGAAGTAAGAGTCAAATGCATATTCCTCGTAGACTTCACTCGATGCAAAGGTCTCGGTTTCGGGGTAGTACAGGAGAAGCTTAAATGTATTCGGAGTGAGATAAGTCCAACAAAGGGGCTCAGTTTCACTGACAATCCAGGTCTCCTGTAGGAAGCGGTAGCCATCGGGATCCTTGTACTCTGCAAAGGCTTTCCACGAGTCCAGGTCAATGGAATCGGTATCGTTGTATCCGCTGGGCTTTGCGATATCTTCATTGCCGCTCCAGACGCGAAAAGGCCCGAGGGATTCTCGGTTGCACAATAGCGTGGCGTAGCAAAGTTCGTCGCCCATGTTCTCGAAACGGATGTTGATCGATGGCTTTGGGCCGGTATCCGCAAGTGCGACAGAGGGGAGAAGCACAAGGAAAATGCATAGTAGTAGTGTAACCGGTCGTAGCTTTTTACGATTGTTCATAGAAATACTCCTTTCTTCGCTTACTCGTAAGTAAAGCGGCAATCCTCGTAATCTGACGGAAATGCATGCTGCAAGGTCAATTGCAAGGAATTTAGGAGGAGTGTGGCATCCACAGTTTCATAGTAAGTCTTTAGGGCTTCTGTGATGGTGATCGTCGTTGTGTTTTCCGCATAGGATATGTCTATTAGGCGGACATTCTCGTTGAGGCGGTTAAGATTGCGCCAAGCTTCAAAGAGGTACTCGACATTCAGGGGAAGAAGCCTTTCGGAGGATACGATTTCATTGTTGTCCACGTAATAAATCAACGCTTGTTCCTTTTGCACGCTGTCCGGAGGTCCGGAACTCTCTTTTTCATTTCCTCGAAGAATGAAAAAACCAAAGGAAAGAACTAAGAGCAGAAGAACGCAAGCCGCCACAGGTGCCAGTTGAGTCAGATGCTTTAAGAGCTTCACGGGCTTCGGCCGTTCCTGTGCGGTGACAAGCAAGGAATCGTCTACGTTGCCGATGGCATCCAGTATATCATCCGGTCTCATAGGAATCCCTCCTTGCACAATACGGTGCGTAGCTTGTTTCTGGTGCGGTGAAGCATCGTCTTGGTCTTGCTTTCCGAATAGGAAAATCGCCTGCCGATGGAGCTTACCGATTCCATGTACCAATAGCGACAGAGAAAGACCTTCTGCTCTGCGCTAGGTAGTGAGTGAACAAAGGCGTTGATTACATTTGCCAAATGCTCACGGTTCAGTTCTTGTTCGGGGCCTGTTCCATCGGAAATGCATTCGGCCAGCTCGTCCAGTGCCAAAGGAAGTTCGCCTCCGCCACGTTTTCGTGCGCTGCGCTTGCGCCAACGATCAATGGAAATGCGCCTCGTAATCTTACCGAGAAAGATTGAAAGGATGGATGGACGATGTGGGGGGATACAGTTCCATGCTTGTATGTATGTGTCGTTGACACATTCCTCTGCATCTTCGTAATCCGACAGGATGTTATACGAAATCGTATGGCAGTAGCGACCGTATTTAGCAGCGGTTTCGGTTATGGCCTGCTCTGCGCGGTCCCAATACAATGCAACAATTCGTTCGTCATCCATGTCGCTTCTCCTTTCGTGAAAATGGATACTCCTCTATATTTCTACTCGTAAAGTAGCTACGTACGTTACAAAATAATTATGTCGATGATGCGTTTGTTTCATTATACCATACCTCCGCACCCATTTCCACAGCGGAAAATGCCGAGCTCCGCCCGAGACGATGACGCATTTTCACGATGATAAAATGCTGGAATCTTGTGATTATCGGTTGCCGATTGCGGGAATTCATGCTAATCTATTATGCAGAGGCTTGCATGAGGATATGGCGCAAAGCGCCCGGGCATGACGCAAAGCGCATAACGCGCGGGATTGCGCATCGCGGGATTGCACATCGTGGGATTGCACGTGGGAGGCCTCGGAATGGAGAGTTGTCATGAAGGTTTATGAAAATGTTACGCAACTGATCGGCGGTACGCCGTTAATGGAACTAAAGAATTATGAGAGTAAGCGTGGCTTGCAGGCGCGCATTTTGGCGAAGCTGGAGTATTTGAATCCGGCGGGAAGCGTGAAGGACCGCGTGGCGAGAAATATGATTGCGACGGCCGAGGAGGACGGCTTGCTTGTGCCCGGTTCGGTCATTGTGGAGCCGACGAGCGGCAATACGGGCATCGGTCTTGCGGCGATTGCGGCGGCGAAGGGGTATCGCGTAATTTTGACGATGCCGGAGACGATGAGTCTTGAGCGAAGAAAGCTGCTGCAGGCGTATGGTGCGGAGATTGTGTTGACGGAGGGAGTGCTCGGTATGGCGGGTGCCATCGAAAAGGCGGACGAGCTCGTGAAGACGATTCCCGGCGCAATCATTCCGGGACAATTTACGAATCCGGCGAACCCGGCGGCGCATTTGGCTACGACAGGACCGGAGATTTGGGACGACACCGACGGCACGGTGGATATCTTCGTTGCCGGCATCGGTACCGGCGGTACGTTGACCCGCGTGGGCGAATATCTGAAGAGCAAAAATCCGAAGGTGCGAATCGTAGGTGTGGAGCCCGCCGGCTCACCATTTCTCACGAAGGGCGAGAAGGGCGCAC
>JAZODS010000120.1:0-6381 GCA_045597165.1 Lachnospiraceae bacterium
GAACAACCCGCTTGTGCACAAGCATCATACCGGCGTTGAGATTCTCGAGCAGGTAGCCGGCCCGATTCACGGCTTTTGCTCCGGTATCGGCACGGGCGGAACCATTTCCGGCATTGGCGAGGTGCTGAAGGCGCAGAATCCAGACATCACCATTTGGGCGGTCGAGCCGGAAAATGCTGCGATTCTCTCCGGTGGCTCCATCGGCACACATTTGCAAATGGGCATCGGCGACGGACTGATTCCCGACAACCTAAATCAAAGTATTTACTCCGATATCTATATCGTCACCGATGAAGTGGCTTTGCAGACCTCTCGCGACCTGGCTCGCAAGGAAGGCATTCTCTGCGGCATCTCGAGTGGCACCAACGTGGCTGCGGCTCTGGCTCTCGCCAAGAAGCTCGGCCCCGGCAAGACCGTTGTAACGGTGCTTCCCGACACAGCAGAACGGTATTTTTCGACGCCGCTGTTTGAGGAATAAGTGCGCAGCGGGGCTGCGCGGTGTTAGGCGCCGATGGCGCCGGTGGCAACTAAGGATAACATGTAGCGGAGGTACTTATGAGTAATACAATCGATTCTCGTTGCGGCCTGCATTGTACCGGCTGCGAATATATTGAAACCTGCAATTGTGGCGGTTGCATCGAGACCAATGGTCGTCCATTTCACGGCGAATGTCCTGTTGCGACTTGCTGCCAGAGCAAAGGCTTTGTCCATTGCGGCGAGTGCCCCGACATACCGTGTGCGCTGTTGACACAGTATTCTTGCGACCCCGAGCACGGAGACACCCCGAGTGGTGCACGCATCGAGCAATGTAAGCGCTGGGCCGCGAACAACTAACATTTCAGTTACAAAAAAACAAGAGAGAGTCCTGTGATGGGAACTCTCTCTTTCTTATTCTCTTGCGATATTTCTCTTGCGATATTCAATTCAGCAACAACCCCAAGGCAAGTCAACTTCGCGGAGCCATCACCGCTCGCTTTGCGAGCTAACACTGTCGGCTTTGCTGACTAACACCGTTGCGCTCTGCGCAACTATCACCGCAGCGCATCGCGCTGCTATCACTGCGCTGCTTGCAGCGCTACCACCGGCGCCACGGCGCCACTCACCTCAACTCCACGCTCTTCAGCATTTTCTCAATATCCGCTCTGTGCGCCTCGTCCGTGCACGTCGTTATCATGAGCTCTCGCTCCGGCATGTAGTAGTACTTGACCTCCACCGGAACGATGCCGGACTTGTCCGTATACGAGATGAGCGTCGCGCGATAATCGCCCGAGCCAAATGTCACATTCTCCGTCACCTCGAACGTGTAGTCTCCG
Source organism: Lachnospiraceae bacterium (assembly GCA_045597165.1). Lineage (GTDB taxonomy): Bacteria > Bacillota > Clostridia > Lachnospirales > Lachnospiraceae > ISDg. The sequence continues at coordinate 1,314 of JAZODS010000120.1, forward strand.
TCCTTTTGGAACGCCTCGAGCGCATCCTCCATGCTCTCGTCCGGGTCGGCATACAAAAAGCTGATATAGATCTCCTCGCTCACGTCCTTCGCCACATAGCGCTCCATGAACGTCTCGTTGCCGTCCGACATGCCGAGCTTTATTCTCTGAAATTCATAATCGCCCGTGTAATACACCATACTATACGGGTAAATGCTCGAGTGCACCTTTTGATTCCTTCCGATCACCTCGCCCATAAACAGCAGCACAAATACCATCAGCACACAGACGCAGGAAAGCGTCACTATTATAATCTTATTGGTCGACCAACGACTCTTTTCCTTCTTATCCATTCGTCTCCTCAGTTCTCATTCCTACAGCTCGGGCAAATGCCCGATTTCTTCGATACTCTCCAATCTTACTACATTCCCACTCACAATGCAACGAGCATTTTCAAATGCGATTTTGTACTGTTTTACTAATGGAACTTTTGCGCCACATTTGCTATACTACAAGCGAGTATGTAGACTCGTATATGAGCCGAAACCTATTTTCGATGAGATACAAGGATATGAGAAGATGAAAAAGCACGAAATGGATATGTGCAGCGGACCGCTGCCGAAAAAGATGCTATTGTATGCACTGCCCCTGATTCTTTCGGGTGTTCTGCAGCTTTTGTTCAATGCCGTAGACCTTGCCGTGGTTGGCAACTTTGTCAGTGACACGGCTCTCGGTGCTGTCGGCGCTACCAATTCGCTCATCAACCTACTGACCAACCTTTTCATCGGTCTGTCGGTCGGAACGAACGTTCTCATTGCACGCTATGTCGGCGCAGGTGCCGACCGCGATGTGCACGAGACCGTACACACCTCCATCTTGATTAGCTTTATCAGCGGAGTCATTCTCGCTGTCATCGGCGTTCTTTTTGCTCGCCCGCTGCTGCAGCTTATGTCCACTCCGACCAATGTTTTGGACCAGTCTGCGCTGTATATGCGCATTTACTTCCTCGGCATGCCGATTATGATGGTGTACAACTTCGGTAGTGCCATCCTGCGCGCCATCGGCGACACGAAGCGCCCGCTGTACTATCTGACCGTGGCCGGCGTGGCAAATGTACTGATGAACCTCTTCTTCGTATTTGTGCTGCACCGCGGTGTAGACGGCGTTGCTTACGCAACGGTGTTGTCGCAGCTCATCGCCGTTATCCTACTGCTTCGTTGCCTTACGAGAATGGATGGCCCCTGTCGTCTGGAGCCTAAGCAGCTGCGCATTTACCGCCGTAAGCTGATTGCGGTTACGCGCATCGGCCTTCCCGCCGGTCTGCAGGGCTGCGTCTTCTCGCTTTCTAACGTAGTCATTCAGTCCTCCATCAACTCCTTCGGTGAGCTGGCGGTTGCCGGCAACTCCGCCGCAAGCAGTCTTGAGGGCTTCATCTACGTGGCGATGAACGCGTTCCACCAGACGACGCTCAGCTTTACAAGTCAGAATTACGGTGCCGGACAGTATCGCCGCATCGGTAAGATTCTCGGCCTGGCCATTCTGTACGTCGTTGTCATCGGCTGTACCCTCGGCGGACTCGCGCTTTTGTTCGGCGAAACGCTCGTCGGACTGTACACGAACGGAGAAGAAGCGATTTCCTATGGCTACTTGCGTGTGTGCTGCATTTGCGCATTCCACTTTACGTGCGGCATCATGGACGTCGTGGTCGGCTCCCTCCGCGGTATCGGCTATTCCTTAATTCCGATGTTCGTATCCCTGCTCGGCGTATGCGGCATTCGTATGGTATGGATATTTACCGTCTTCAAGAGCCATCATACCCTTGAGACGCTGTATGCCTCCTACCCGGTCAGCTGGATTCTGACGACGATGTGCCACCTGCTCGTCTTCCTGCTTTGGTTCCGCAAGATGCGAGCAAATGGCTTCGTAAGAGGCGAAAAGGTTTCTTAATTCTGCCGCGACATCGTTGCTTTTTTGTGGCAAATGTGATACATAATATAGAGAAGGATGCTTACTTTGCCGGCGCATTTTCCGCCGGGACACTTCGCATCTGGATTGGAGAGAGAGATGACAAAGCTAAGACAATGGGCAACCACTCTGTGGAGCAAGCTCCGCGGAATCTGCTCAAAGATCAATCAAATCACACTGCTTCACTACAGCGTAGTACAGATTCTTGTGCTTTCCGTGTTTATGAATATAGTGATTGAGGCTTTTTCGAGATTTTCCTTGTGGAAGGCTCTTGTGTATACCTTTACGCGACCGGCGGTGTTTTTGACAAACACCTTAATCATCGCCGTAGTCCTCACGCCGGCAATCCTCTTCCGCCGCCGAAGCTTCTTCTATTTTCTTGGCTGTATGCTTTGGTTTGCGGTCGGTGTAATCAACTTTATACTGCTCCACAATCGTGTCACCCCCTTTAATGCAAATGACTTCAAGATGGTCGGGGATGGCATCAAGGTCGCACTTCATTACTATAATATCTTTCAATTGATTCTGCTGGCGCTGGCCATTTTGCTGGCCATCAGCTTGTTGGTATATGCGTTTCTGCATTTTCCGAAGACCGCCGAGCCCATCCGCTATATCGTGCGTGTTCCGTATTGCCTTGCGATTATGGTCGGATGCCTTTTGCTCATCTCGATTAGCTCCTCTTCGGGTATCATGGCGAAGTCCCTTCCCAACCTGGCGAAGGGCTATCACGAATACGGTCTTCCCTACTGCTTCATCAGCAGTATCGTGGACGTAGGTATTGACAAGCCGTCGGAGTACAGTCCCGAGCATATTGAAAATGTTCTGGATCCCCTCCTCTCCGCCACGCCGTCCGTCACCGTTCCGGTACAACCCGACGACGAGGATGCGCCGAACGTAATCTTCATACAGCTGGAATCCTTCTTTGATCCGCAGCGAATCAGCGGCATCGAGTTCACAGAAGATCCGATTCCGACCTTCCGCCGCCTTATGAAGGAATACTCCTCCGGTCTTCTTACCGTACCGAGCATCAGCGCCGGCACGGCAAATACGGAATTTGAGATTTTGACCGGCATGAACATGGCTGACTTCGGAACGGGTGAGTATCCGTTCAAGACCATTTTGAAGCGTACTACGACCGAGAGCATCGCTTACAATCTAAGCAAGCTCGGCTACCGTACGCACGCAATTCACAACAACACGGCGACGTTCTATTCTCGCCATATCGTATATTCGAACCTGGGCTTCGAGGTATTTACGCCAATCGAGCTTATGACCAATGTGGAGATGAACGAGCTGAACTGGGCAAAGGACGCCGTTCTCTATGACGAGATTCTGACCTCCCTTGACAGCACGGAGGGCGCGGACCTTGTCTTTACCGTGTCCGTTCAGGGTCACGGCAGCTATCCGGACGAGGACATTCTCTCGGAGAGCATCGAGCTGGTCGACATTTTTGATGCCTACGACGACTCTACCATTTACGGTCTCAAATACTACATTTCGCAGCTGAACGAGATGGATTCCTTCATCAATCACCTCGTAAAGCACCTCTCTGTTCGCGACGAGCGCACCGTTCTCGTGCTGTACGGAGATCATTTGCCCGGCTTTGACTTCGGCGAGGAGGACCTCAAGAAGGGCGGTCTGCTGCAGACCGAGTATGTGATTTGGAGTAATTTCGATATGGAAGTAGAGAAGCAGGACCTCTACTCCTATCAGCTTAGCGCAAAGGTTATGGAGCTTCTGGGCTACAACGAGGGCCTAATCACAAAGCTTCATCAGAATTACAACGGCAACGACACCGCGAACTATCTGTCCGAGCTCAACCTGCTTTCCTACGACATGCTGTACGGCGAGCAGTACTGCTGGAACGGTGTCAATCCGTACGCTCCCACCGACATCGTATACGGCAACCGTGATCTCGTACTAACCGAGCTTCATACGATTTATGACGCGGAAAAGGAGTCGTTCTACATTCAAGCATTTGGCGAGAATTTTACCCCTTATTGCGAGATCACCATCAACGGTGAGCGCATGAAGGACACCATCTATGTTTCGGAAAATGAGCTGTTCCTTGCAGACGTCTCGCTTGCCGAAGCCTACAAGATTGCGGTCGCGGCTCCTGCCAACGACTCTCTCACCCTACGTACCTCCGAGGAATATATCTTTCACGTGCCCGTAGACATTCGGGCGACTGAGTAAGGAAAGAGCATAACAACGAGGGGGACTTCTATGAAGATGGAATTCAATCAGGCTCTTGAAGCAGACAGCGCGCCACAGGGTGCCTCGAGCACCGATAACCACAGCACGGCGCCGGCAGACATTACGATTCGTCCCGAGCTCCCGGCGGAGTTGCAGGACATTACGATTCGGCCCGAGCTTCCGGCAGATGCCGAAGCCCTGGACACTCTCGTCGGCGAAGCGTTCCGGACGGCACATTATACAGACGGTTCCGAGGTTGCGTGGGTTCGAAGCGTACGCCGCTCACCGTCCTATGTGCCGGAGCTGTCCTTCGTGCTTCTTTCGCACGGCGAACCGCTTGGATACATTCTTTGCTCCCGCTGTCGATACGAGACCGACCTCGGTGCTCGCGATGCCCTTGTGATTGCACCGCTTGCCATTGCCCCGAAGGCGCAGGGACGCCGGCTCGGTGGACTTCTTTTGCGGCACACCATGAAGGCGGCGGCTGACAAAGGCTTCTCCATCGCACTGCTCGAGGGCTATTACGCCTATTACTCCCGCGTCGGCTTCGAACGCGCCGCCGACTACGGCCTGAAGGCGCTCGACCCGACTCCCGGCGGCAACGAGCTGCTCATACACAGCACAGACGACTCCCCGCTTACGGGCATTTGCCCGGGCGTGGTTGACATCTACAACGAACGAAAAAACGACTAACACGAAAGCGAGGAATACGGACCATGTCTAGCAAGCTTGCAACGACACATCCCTCTGCAAATGAGGCCGAATTTTCAAAGCCCACCATCTCCACCATTGTGTTCATGGCATTTTCCATTGCCTTCGGCGCCCTCTTGATTCTGTTCGGAATCAGCGGCGCAAAAGCAGACGAGGACTGGCTGCTGTCCACAATGATGTTTCTGATTCCGGGCGTTCTGTACGCGCTGGATTCCCT
>JAZODS010000121.1:0-5829 GCA_045597165.1 Lachnospiraceae bacterium
GGAGAGTGGGATGTTGACGCCGATGAAGTCCGTGACGGCGATTGTCGGCTTGGCGGATGTCCCGGAGAGCGCCGCATTTGACGAGGCACGGTCTGGCGGAGCGACGATTGACGCAGAGGCGCTGCAGGGCGTGAACGGAGCAATCTCCATGGAGGTTCCGAGCGGAGCGTGCGCAAGCGGAGGCGGTTGCGCGACATGCGCATTGAGCGGACGGTGTGGGATGCGTTCGACAGAAGAAGCTGCAAAGCAGCGAGAGGGAGAACAGGATGAGTAAGCAACACATAACAATATTGGACGGTGCAATGGGTACGAGACTGCAGGCGCTCGGACTGCCGCTTGGCGGAGTTCCGGAGGTATGGAACGTGACCGAGCCGGAAAAGGTAACGCAGGTGCACCGAGAGTACGTAGAAGCGGGCGCGGAGATCGTATATACGAACACCTTCGGCGCAAATCGCTACAAGCTCAGAAACACCGGCTATTCGGTAGAGGAGCTGGTTCGTGCCGCCGTGGCAGCAGCGAAAAACAGCGGTGCGAAGCGGGTGGCGCTCGACATCGGTCCGATTGGAAAGCTTCTGTCGCCGCTCGGAGATCTGAGCTTTGAAGAGGCGTATGACATTTTCGCAGAGCAGGTGCGCGCGGGTAGCGAGGCGGACCTGATCGTGATTGAGACAATGACCGACCTATACGAGGCAAAGGCTGCACTGCTTGCGGCAAAGGAGCAAAGCGACAAGCCCGTCTACGTGACGATGAGCTTCGAAAAGAACGGCAGAACCTTCACGGGCACATGCATCGAGTCGATGGCCATGACGCTTGAAGGCCTCGGCGCGGACGGAATCGGCTTCAATTGCTCGCTCGGCCCGAAGGAGCTTGCACCGATGGTGAAGAAGCTCTACACCCTGACGAGTCTTCCGATTGTATTGAAGGCAAATGCCGGACTGCCCGACCCCATCACCAACACCTACGACGTGACGCCCGCAGAATATGCCGAGTGCATACGCGAGCTGTTGCCGTACGGAATTGAGCTTGTGGGCGGCTGCTGCGGAACCTCGCCGGAGTATTTGAAGGTGCTGGCGGAGACGGTGCGCAGCTACGAGGAAGCGTGCCCCGAGAACGGCCAAGAGGCGGACGGCCAAGAGACGAATGGCCGGGAGGAAGCGTGCTCGACAGCCACGGCGCAAAAGGCCCCGCGTGGAGCGAAGCCTACCGGTGTATGCTCGGCAAATCGCGCGGTCTTTTTCGGTGTGCCGAGAGTCATCGGTGAGCGCATCAACCCGACGGGCAAGAAGCGCCTGAAGGAAGCGCTTTTGAACAAAGAGCTGGACTATATTCTGAAGCAGGCGATTTCCCAGGTGGAGGCCGGCGCAGAGATTTTGGACGTCAACGTGGGACTTCCCGGCGTAGACGAGAAGGAAATGATGGTGCGCGTCATTCGCGAACTGCAGGCCGTAGTCGACGTGCCGTTGCAGATCGATTCCAACGATCCGGAGGTCATTGAAGCGGCGTTGCGCATTTACAACGGAAAGCCGCTTGTCAATAGTGTCAATGGCGAAGAGAAGAGCCTTACAGCCATTCTTCCGCTCGTGAAAAAGTACGGCGCGGCAGTGGTCGGCTTGACGCTCGACGAGGAGGGCATCCAAGCCTCGGCGGAAAAGCGATTTGCCATTGCGGAGCGAATCGTAGAGAGAGCGGAGGCACTCGGAATCCCGAGAGAAGATGTGCAGATTGACTGCCTGACGTTAACGGCAAGCGCAGAGCAGGCGGCCGTAGCAGAGACGCTTCGGGCGGTGGAGATGGTGCGCGACCGACTCGGACTCGGCGCGGTGCTCGGCGTATCGAACGTCAGCTTCGGATTGCCGAATCGCGAGCTTTTGAACAGCACATTTCTCACGATGGCACTTCACAGCGGCCTCACCCTCCCGATTATGAATCCAAATGCGGAAGCGATGATGGGCGCAGTACGTGCGTATCGCCTTTTAAAGAACATCGATCAAAATGCACTGGAATATATGGAGGCCTACAAAAACTACGTAGCGCCCGTGGCAGTGGCGGCGCCCGGTAGAAATACGGCAACCGGCAACAACGCGACAGGCACAGCGCCCGGCTCCGATGCGGTGAGCAACGCCGCCGGTACAATTTCGGGCTCCACAGCACCCACCGACAGAGCAAGCGGGGACGAGGTGGAAGCAACGCTTCGTGCGACCTACGGCGAAGAGGCGGCGAGCCTGTATCTGGCTGTGACAAATGGCCTGGTAGCCGAGGGCGAACGGTCGGTAGAGCATTTGCTTCAGACGATGGAGCCGATGGGCGTCATCAACGAGGTGCTCATTCCGGCTCTCGACAAGGTGGGCGACGGCTTCGAGAAGGGACGTCTGTTCCTGCCGCAGCTGATTTTGTCCGCGTCGGTAGTGCAGGCAGCCTCCGCAATCATTAAAGCGGAGCTTGCGAAGGGAACGGAAGCGACGATCAGCAAGGGAACGATTGTGCTTGCGACGGTCAAGGGCGACATTCACGACATCGGAAAGAACATCGTAAAGGTGCTGCTTGAGAATTACGGCTACACCGTGATGGATTTGGGAAGAGACGTGGAGCCCTCGGCGGTTGTAGAGGCGGTTCGGACCTCGGGTGCGCCGCTGGTTGGCCTGAGTGCGCTTATGACGACGACGCTCGGCAGCATGGAAGCGACCATTCGTGCCTTGAAGGAGGCGGGCTTGCCGTGTAAGGTAGTGGTCGGCGGAGCTGTGTTGACTCCGGAATATGCGAAGACAATCGGCGCAGACTATTACAGCAAGGACGCGAAGGAAGCCGTAGACGTGGCACGAGTTGTGTTCGGAGTAGCGGAATAACGACGTGCATAGGAAAGAAGGTGGCGCTGCGAAGTAAAGCAGCGGCGCTTATTCGAAATGGAAGGGCAATATGAATATTAAGATGATTATCGGTCTTGGAAATCCGGGGGCGAAGTATGCCGGAACAAGACACAACATAGGATTTGATGCGGTGACGGCCATTTCCGATCGTTTTGACATCCCGGTTAAGACGAAGGAGTGGAAGGGGCTGACCGGCAAAGGCAGAATCGGCGGTTGTCGTGTGCTTTTGGTGCAGCCGCAGACCTTTATGAACAACAGCGGAGAATGTGTGCGTGCGCTGATGGACTTTTACAAGATTCCGGCGGAGGATGTGATCATCCTGTACGATGATGTAAGCCTTGCGCCCGGAAAGCTGCGCGTGCGTGGCAAGGGAAGCGCCGGCGGGCACAACGGAATCAAGAGCATCATCGCACATATGGGCACGGACACCTTTGAGCGTGTACGAATCGGCGTAGGTGAAAAGCCCGAGGGCTGGGATCTCGCAGACTATGTGCTGGGCCGATTCCCGAAGGAGGAAGAGCCCGTGATGCGAGAGGCCTTAAAGCACGCGGTGGAGGCGGTAGAGTCGCTGATTGAGGACGGTTTGGAGGCGACGATGAACCGCTTTAACGGGAATTTGATGTAGACTGCCCGAACGCGCCGCCCGAACGCGCCGCCGCAAGGTGAGGCGTCTGGGGTGGGAAAATGCCCGAACGCGCCGCCCGCAGCGGTATTGATATTTTCCGGAGGTAAGAGTGAAGACATATACAGAGCCATTAAAGGAATACAGAGACTTTCAGGCCGTGCGCGACGATTTGCTCTTGCATAGAACGCCGGTTCAGGTGTCCGGCTGTACTCAGGTGCAGAAAAGCCATTTCATGCACGGACTGGGCGCGGACTACCGTTACCGCCTGATTGTCACCTACAACGACCTCCGCGCAAAGGAGATTGTTGCGGACTACAAGCTGTTCGATCGCAACGTGTATTATTACCCTGCGAAGGACATCATATTTTATAGCGCGGACGTGCATGGAAATGCGATTGTCAGAGAGCGAATGGCCGTGCTCAAGCATTTGCTCTGCAAAGAGCCGTGCACCGTTGTCGTAAGCGTGTCCGCGGGACTGGAGCGATTGCTTCCGCTTTCGGAAATTGCGCGCTATGAGCTGTGCATTTCGCAGGATTGTACGGAGACACCGGAGACGATGCGACGAAAGCTGATTGCGATGGGCTACCAGCTTCGCGAGCAGGTAGAGGCGCCCGGCGAATATGCGGCGCGAGGAGGCATTCTCGACGTGTACCCGCTGACGGAGGATACGCCGTACCGCGTGGAATTCTGGGGCGACGAGGTGGATTCGATCCGAAGCTTCGATGTGAGCAACCAGCGTTCCATTGAAAATGTATCACAGGTGCGCATCTTCCCCGCAGCCGAGCTCGTGCTCAGCGAGGAGGAGCTGGCAACAGGCCTTCGAGAGATTGAGGCGGAGGCGAAGGAGGTATCGCAGCATTTTCGAAATGAGCTGAAGACCGAGGAGGGCGCCAGAGTACGCCGTACGGTAGAGGAGCTGCGCGAGAATTTGCTGTACCTTCAGGGGGCGACGAATCTGGAGTCGTATATCGATTATTTCGGCAAGGAGACGGTGAGCGTATTCGACTATTTTCCGAAAGAGGAGACCGTCTGCTTCCTTGAGGAGCCCGCGCGTCTGCAGGAAAATGCCGAGCTGACGGCGAACGAATTTTCCGAGAGCATGATCGGACGACTGGAAAAGGGCTATCTACTGCCGAGACAGATGAACGCCATCTTCGACTATCGGAAGCTGTTAAGCTCGTTCCTTACGAAAAATACAGTGCTGATCAGCACGCTCGGAACGACGACCAATCTGCTGCAGCCGAAGGCAAGCTATGATATCACGGTAAAGACAGTGGCGTCGTATAACAATAGCTTCGAGACGCTGGTGAAGGATTTGGCCGGCTACAAGAGAAGGGGCTACCGAGTGCTTTTGGTGTCCGGTTCGCATACGCGTGCTGCGCGATTGGCGCAGGATTTGCGGGACTATGACATCAATGCATTTTACTCCGAGGACGAAGAAAGAGTGCCGGCGCCGCGCGAGATTATGGTGACGTACGGTAACCTGCGCGGAGGCTTTGAATACCCTGTGCTCAAGTTCGTGGTGATTGCGGAAAGCGACATCTTCGGCAAGGAGAAGAAGGCCAAAAAGAAGGCCTCGAAGCACCAAGGCAATCGGATACAGAGCTTTCAGGAGCTGTCCTACGGCGATTACGTGGTGCATGAAAATCGCGGTCTTGGCATTTACCGAGGCATCGAGCAGGTAGAGACGAACAAGGTTGTAAAGGACTATATCAAGCTGGAATACGCGGAGGGCGGAGTGCTCTACGTGCCGGTAACGGGCATGGACGTATTGCAGAAATACAGCGACGCCGATGCCGCTCGCAAGCCGAAGCTGAATCGACTCGGCGGCGCGGAGTGGACAAAGACGAAGACGCGGGTTCACAAGGCCGTCAGAGAGATTGCCGGCGAGCTCGTGCGTCTGTACGCCTCTCGTCAGGAGAAGCCGGGGCATAGCTTCGGCAAGGACACGGTGTGGCAGCGAGAATTTGAGGAGCTGTTCCCGTACGAGGAGACGGAGGATCAGCTACGTGCAATCGAGGATACGAAGCGCGATATGGAGAGCAGCCGCATTATGGACCGACTGATCTGCGGAGACGTCGGCTACGGTAAGACGGAGATTGCGATTCGCGCGGCCTTTAAGGCAGTATCGGACGGAATGCAGGTGGCGATACTCGTGCCGACGACGATACTCGCGCAGCAGCACTACAATACATTTTCACAAAGACTGCTGGACTTTCCGGTGAGCGTGGATATGCTGTCGCGTTTTCGCACGCCGCAGCAGCAGAAAAAGGCGTTGGAGCGACTGGCGAAGGGACAGCTCGATATCGTAATCGGAACGCACCGACTGCTATCGAAGGA
>JAZODS010000122.1:0-6535 GCA_045597165.1 Lachnospiraceae bacterium
GCTGGCGATTCAGTCATTTACCTTGAACCGCGTCTACACGGAATGGTACCGCAGCCGTGGCTACAATTTCACAATCACATCCTCGACCGCCTATGATCACAAATGGATTCCGGAGCGGAACATTTTCGACACAATCAGCACGGCCGTGGATTACGTGTTCACGAATTATCTCTCGCGCCCGGGCATCCGCCAACCCATTCTCACGCAGTACTGCGACGGCAGACAGGTCACTTGCCCCGGCCTGCTGAGCCAATGGGGCTCCAAATACCTTGGCGACCAAGGCTATAGCGCCATCGAGATTTTGCGCAACTACTACGGAAGCGACATGTATATCAATACGGCAAATGAGGTGAGCGGCGTTCCGGAATCCTTCCCCGGAGCCCCCCTACAGGAGGGCTCATCGGGTCCCGAGGTGCGTCAGCTTCAGGAGCAGCTCGCCGAAATCGCAGAGGTGTACTACACCATCCCGAGCCTCGCCGTCGACGGCATCTATGGCCCCGGCACCGCCGCTACCGTCCGCGCCTTCCAGGAGAAATTCGACCTTCCCGTAACGGGCATCACCGATGCCGCTACGTGGTACCGAGTCTCCTCCATTTATGTGGCTATTACGCGGATTGCGGAATACAGTTAGGCCAGCAGAGCTGGCGGTGGTAGCGCAGCGCAAGCGCTGCGCGGTGATAGCCGCCCAAGGGCGGTAGCGCAGCGCGTAACGCGCAACGCGGGTGTTAGCAGCGCAAGCGCTGCAGTGAGGCTCCGCGAAGCGAGCAATTCTCGTCGGTGTTAGCAGCACAAGTGCTGCGGTGAGGCTCCGCGAGGAGTGCGGTGGTGGTCGGCGCAAGCGCCGAATATCACTGCGTGGCGCGTTATGCGCCGCGCTACCAACGGGCGATATCAATGCTGTCTAAAGTCCAGACACAAATCAAAAAGGCCACTGCGGGGTATCCCCCTACAGTGGCTTTCTTCTTGCCTTAAGATGTAGGCACGAGAGATGCTTTGTATGGTAAAGCGAAGCAGACCCTTGTTCGCGAAGCTTCACCGCGCCGTTAACGGCGCTAACACCTTCGGCGCATTGCGCCGAATATCACCGCGTGGCGCGTTACGCGCCGCGCTATCACTGTCGGCTCTGCCGACTATCACCTTCGGCTATCGCGGAGCCCGCTCGCCCTGTCCCTGCCTCGTAGAGAATGCTTTGCGAGGCTTCCGTAGTCTCGCGTCTGCTATCATCGCTTCCCTTGCTTTGTCCGAAGTGCGAAGCACAAGTTAGCAAGGGAAGCGAGATAAAAGATAGCAGGCGCGAGACCGGAAACGAGCGGGCATGCGAAACGAGGCAGGGACGGGGCTAGCGGGACTTCGGGAAGACGTACTCTTCCACTCCCTCGAGCGTCTCGAAACGATATCCCTCCTCCTTCAGCCGCTTCAGAATCTGCGGCAGTGCCTTCACCGTCTCCGTCGCTCCGCCGGAATCGTGTAAGAGGATGAGCGGATGGTTGTAGCGAAATACGTCGCGGTATACATTTTGCAAGATGGACTCGACCGTGGGCTCTCCTACGGAGTCCTCGCCGCTGACATTCCAGTCAAAGCAACGGTAGCCGCGCCGGTGCATTTCCTCCAGCAGCACCTTTGTCGAGCCTTTTAGGTAGGCGCACAGGCTGCCGCCCGGGAACCGAAAGAAGCTGGCCTCGACGCCGTACTCGTCGCGCAGAAGCTGAGCAATTCGCTCATAGTCCGTGAGGAACGATTCTTGCGATTGGTACAGCTTCTTGTACTCATGGGAAAATGCATGGATTCCGACCGCGTGTCCCGCGTCCAACAGCCGCTCAAAGGTGTCCTTTGTCCCCTCATGAAGCTGGCTTCCCACGACAAAGAAGGTCGCCTTGACATCGTATTCCTCGAGAATCGAAAGAATCTTCTCCGTATTCACGCTCGGGCCGTCGTCAAAGGTAAGGTAGCACACCTTTTCCTCCGCCGGCACCTCCACAAGCGCAGTCGCCTCCGTATACAGCTCCGGAAAGGTCCCTTCCCCGGCAGACGCCTCCGTCCCGAGACCGCCGGCAGACGTTAACGCGCCGAAATCTCCGGGGGCACCATCCCCTACCGCGGTAGCCTCCGTCCCGGCGGCGACCTGCGTCAGGTTTGTACCATTTTCCGCTTGCATCAACACGAGAAGGTCATTTTCCGTATTGTACACACGCGGCACCTCTTCTTTTTTCGTTTCCCAGTTCCACGTCAGCGCCACGAGCAGCACCAAACAGAAAAGAGGCAGCGAGCGAAATAACAGCCCCTGCCTCTTTCGTAATTTCTTTGTATCTACAATCATAAGACTACCGATTGTGCATGTTCTAGCCTAGTGTATGCCGGTATGACCTGCGATAGTCCGATTATCTTACCTCTACGGTCCAATCCATATCGTCTGCAAGCTTGCCAAGCTGAATGCCGGTGATTGTGTCGTAAAGCTTCTGGCTGATCTCGCCGATGCCTGCGTCACCAATCTGGAATACCTCATCCACATAGCGAAGGTGACTTACGGGAGAGATAACCGCTGCCGTACCGGAACCGAAGCACTCCTCGAGCTTGCCGCTGCGTGCTGCGTCTACGAGCTCCTCTACGGAGAGCTTGCGCTCCTCGATCGGAAGACCCCACTTCTTGCAAAGCTCGATTACGGAATTACGGGTTACGCCCGGAAGAATCGAACCATTTAACTCAGGAGTCACGATCTTGCCGTCAATCTTGAAGAAAATGTTCATCGCGCCAACTTCCTCGATGTACTTTCTCTCGCGGCCGTCAAGCCAAAGTACCTGAGAATAGCCTGCATCATGAGCCTTCATCTGTGCAGCCATGGAAGCAACGTAGTTACCACCGGTCTTAGCCTCACCGATACCGCCCTTTACCGCACGTACATAATCGTCCTCGATCCAAATCTTAACCGGGTTCAGACCCTCTGCATAGTACGGTCCTACCGGAGAAAGAATGATGATGAACAAATATGTATCGGACGGACGAACGCCGAGGAACGGATCCGTTGCGATGATGAACGGACGAATATACAAGGAGGTGCCGGGCTTCGTAGGAATCCAATCCTTATCCACAGCTACAACTGCCTTACAAGCCTCTACGAAATCCTCTTCCGGAATCTCGGGAATGCAAAGTCTGCGGTTACTGTTGTTCGCACGCTCTGCGTTCTTGAACGGACGGAACAAAAGCGTCTTGTCGTCCGCGGTCTTGTAAGCCTTCATACCCTCGAACATCTCCTGTCCGTAATGGAAAACCATTGCGGAGGGCTCAAGAGAAATCGGTGCGTACGGTACGACTCTTGCGTCATGCCAGCCCTTTCCGGTCTCATAATTCATAACAAACATATGGTCTGTGAAGATGGTACCGAACTTAAGAGGGTTGTCCTCTGCCGGCTTTGTCTTCGGATTCTGCGTCAATTCATATCTGATATCTAACATACAATACTCCAATCCGCCGCTTGTGCGACTGCATTTTTCTATCTAAATTACTTACCTATCATAATCTTATTTTTCGGTAAATGCAATAGTAAAATCACATTTCCGCACATTTGACACAAACCACGTTCTTTGGTACAATGTGTTTGCGGTCGGAGCGGGCCTTCGACCAGCATACGGATGAGGGGGCGACCATATGAAATGTATCGTAGCCGTAGATAAGAATTGGGCCATCGGCCGTAAGAATCAGCTGTTGATCAGCATTCCCGCGGATATGCGTTTTTTCCGTGAGACAACGATGAACAAGGTGGTCATCATGGGCCGCGCAACGCTTGAAAGCTTTCCCGGCGGACACGCGCTGAAGAACCGCGTGAACATCGTCATTACGAGAGACCCGAAGTACTCCGCGCCCGACGCGATTGTCGTACATAGCATCGAAGAGGCTCTTGAGGTCGCTAAGGATTACAACACCGACGACGTCTATGTCATCGGCGGCGGCAGCATTTACCGTCAGCTTCTGCCCTACTGCGATGTGGCATACGTGACGAAGATTGATTTTGCCTACGATGCGGACACCTTCTTCCCGAACCTCGACGAGGAGCCGGATTGGCAGCTGGTAGAGGAAGGCGAGGAGCAGACGTACTATGACATCGAATACTGCTTCACGCGGTATGAGAAATCGGTATAGTTTAAGCAGGAAGCCAACCGTAATCGAGTAGTACATTTTCACAGCTTAATTAGTTAGACAAAGATGCGGTGCGTACCATTGAGTAATACGCACCGCTTTCTTATGCTTCGTTATATGCTACTGTGCAATCGCGCCGGCTACCTCTCCCGACGAAATCGTGAGACAATCCGCAACTGCTGCATGTGCAAGTTCTACGCACCAAGCACTCACCGCTTCCTCGTACGTCATCAGCAGCGCTCTTTGTGCATCTACAGACAACATGGACACAACCGTTCCCGCCGAATCATATCCACACACAATCGTGTCTATCGGCTCATATCCGAGGTACAGATTCATGCTTGTCGGCATCTCTTCCGTTCCCGCGTATGTGTAAGCAACCGTATATCGAATATCCTGTCCCGCAAGACTCGGCGTCTCAATCGTGATCAGACGGCCCTGTGCATCGTACGTATACAGCGTTTCGTCATAGCTTTCTTCCGTCTCGCTGTCATAGTAGTAAGCTCTGCTCAGCATTCCGTCCTTCGTATACTCCAGTCTCAATTCCGATGACGGTACAAAACCGGAGCCTCTGTCATACTCATCTACTACTTTTACGCAACGCCCGTTCTCGTCAAAATACCGAAGCGTCCGTCCATTTCCCTGCTTGGTTGATGCTTCTGCATACAGAAGCTCACCCGCTTCATTGTATTTGTAATCAAACCACTGCACACCGTCCGCAGTCGTTCCGACCACCCATTCTCCGCTAGCCTTTCCACTCTCATCGCTTACCATCGTGGAAATGTTCCAATAGATTTCTCCATAGAAGCTCTCGCCCAGCCAAGTGGCTGCATACAGGTTTCGAACGGTCTCTTTTCCGGTACATTCCCAAGACTCTATCTGCTCAGCCTCGCAAGCTACGTCGCCGGACAATTCGGACAGCTTCATCACCTCTGTAGGTCGATAGGTACTCTGAATCGTAACGCCGTCCTCCACCACACTGTGGTAATATGCATACGAATCTTCTTCCGCCCAATAGCCCTTTGACACCACGCGCAACGCAGCTTCCTCGTCTTCACCGAGCATTTGGCCAAGATAAGCGCCGCCCATATAATAGGCTTTGTAGTACAGCTTACCGTTCGGATAATAGACGTACCGAGTTTCTATCACCTCATCAAGCCCCGCAAGTGCAATATATGCCTTTTCCAATCGGCCATCAGCATCGTAGCCAAATGTGCTCACCATAGAAGGGGCATCTGCCGTCGACACTTCATTTTTCAACAGTCTTCCATAGGAGTCGTAGGTTCTCTTTTCGATCACCGTCTTTCCCTGATACGTACAGCGTACCTCAGTACAATTTCCGTAGGCATCGTACTGATACTCCGTTTCTGCGCAAATCTCTCCGTCAATCAGACGAAGCTCGCGTTCCATACAATCCTTTCGAATGTATCCATCGCGTACCGCAAATTCAATCTCCGCAGGTACCATCTCTTCCCCTACCGCCACCTTGATTTCGTCTTCGTTCGACGGTGCCGTCGTCGGTGTCGGCTGCTTTTCATCCTCCTTCGGTCCGTCCTTCTTCGCGCAACCACTCACACACAGTAGCAGCAAAAGTACACAAACCATGAGATATCTTTTACATCTTTGATAACGCTTCATCGCTCTGCCTCCCTTCTCCTTGGTTTACGGCAGACCGAGAATGCGATCCTGCAACCATTCCCGATCCTTCTTCAATACGTCCCCACGCAACGCTTCCTGCATCGGCATTGCCGGAACAGCAACATTTGTCTCCCCAAGCATCACCTCGGGAATTCCGAAAAATGCTCCGGCTCCTATCGATGTCACTTTCTCCGGTATCACCACTGTCCGAATACCGGTACAGCCGTCAAATGCAAGGTCTCCTATCTCACGAAGCCCCACAGGGAGAACTACCTCCGTAAGTCCCGCGCAATCATAAAAGGCTCCCTTGCCGATTCTCTCAAGCTTTTCCGGAAGCTCCATCTTCACAAGTCCGCTGCAATACGCAAATGCTCCGCCTGCAATCTCCTTCACACTGTCCGGAAGCACAACCTCTTCAAGCATGTCACAGTCCCAGAAGACGAATTCTCCGACAACCTCTGTTCCTTCCGCTACTACGTAGGTTCCACTCCAGCCCTCTTCTCTTAAAACTTGCGAAAGACGGACGCTCTCATCCGACATCGTGTCATAATACTCAAATGACACCCCGTACGTCTCCTGCAGCGTCTCCTGACTAACAAGCAATTTTCCTGTAGAGTCATACAAACCGGCAATCGGACCTTCCTTGCTCTCGTCTGCTAATGCATTGCTCTTCGCGCCCGGCATCAAAATTACTACGAACGCCAACGTAAAACACAAAGCAGCGATTCCCACAGCTCTTTTCATACGTACACCCCCTTGGTATAGA
>JAZODS010000123.1:0-6670 GCA_045597165.1 Lachnospiraceae bacterium
TATCGACGTAGAGGGCGCGAATGGCGGATTGCATACCAATTACCGTGGTAAGGCAATGGCGGCCGTAGAAGCGCTTATAAACGGCGGAGAGGACTTTGTGTACATACACGTGGAGGCTCCGGACGAGATGGGACACCAGGGCAGCGCCGAACGCAAGATTCAGGCGATTGAGCTGATTGACCGCGAGATCGTCGGGGTGCTTTGCGAGGAGCTCGAGAGCGAGCAGGTGGTGTATCGTATGCTGATACTTCCCGATCATCCGACTCCGGTGCGAATTCGTACGCACACGAGCGAGCCGGTGCCGTATTTGCTGTATGACAGCGAGAAGCAGCTCGCCGCAGGCCATCCGTATACGGAGGAAGGAGCGAAGGCTTCCGGAATTCTGGTGGAGGAAGGCTACCGCTTGATGGAGCATTTTCTGAAAGCATAGTAAGAAATACAATTAAGACATGAAAAATGAGCCACTCCGGGTTTGACAATTCGTCAAGTACTAGAGTGGCTCATATTTGTGTTCGATTTCGTAGGTGCACGACTCGTCAGTGCACGATTTCGTCGGTGCACGGACATTAGGTGCGATTCAACGGTGCGCATCCGAGATGGACCGGTTCAAATGGCTGCTATCGACTTACAGCTCCGGATCGGAAGCGTCCATCTCACAGCAAACATCCTCTACCTTTTCCTCTGCAGCTTCCGCAAGCTCTTCAACTGCTTCCTCTGCGTTCTCGGCAAAATTCTCAGCGCCGAGGGTAACCTCTTCAGCTGCATTCTCAAAAGAATCCTCAACGTCCTCAGCAAACTCTTCCGCGGCATCCAGCGCATCCTCGGTCTTCTTGGACATGTAGTCCTTAACCTCGCCTGCCTTCTGCACGATAACCTTAGCGGCCTTCTCGGCCTTCTCAGCTACAACGTGAGAGAGTGTGCCGGCCTTATCAAGTGCCTTCTTGCCAACCTCGGTAGCCTTTGCCTTCAGCTCATCAAGCTTTACCTTCTTGGAATCCTCTGCACAGTCGTCGCCAACTACCTCATCGGTAATGTCTTCGATAATGATCTCGTCTGCTTCCTCAAGGTCCTCGATGTCGAACAAATCCTCCTCATCGAAGATATCCTCTTCCTCCTGCTTGTTCTTGTAGGCCTGGTACAGGAAGTAGCCACCTACGGTAGCAGCGGTCAGGAATGCGAATTTTGTGAACTTCTTCATAGCATAAGCTCCTTTCTTAATGCCTTAGTAATTCTTCTATGATGCAACTACATAGAAGACGTATAGTCTTATTATAGCCAATAATGCGGGAAAAGAAAAGTGCATTTTCATAAAAACTTTGCGAGCTGATGAAAAAAGGCGTTACGTCAGGAAAATGCGTCGAGAATGCATTTTCGGTCGAAAATTCGGGATAAAAATTTTTTGAAAAAATAAAAAAAGTACTTGCAAAGTGAGGCCCGATAGAGTATAATGACAAACGTGGTTCGGGTCACGTACTCAGCCTCATTCATATTGGGCTATCGCCAAACGGTAAGGCAACGGACTCTGACTCCGTCATCTCAAGGTTCGAATCCTTGTAGCCCAGCTCAACACCCTTGCGGAATGCAAGGGTGTTTTTTGTTGTACAGAAGCAAATGGTTGTTACTCTTATTTTGTAAATGAAGCTATTGACAGACAACATAGATGATAATATAATGAAATTGGAATATGTAGCATGTAAACTAGCGAAAAGAGAGAAGTCAAATCGAAAAAATGTTTGCTGCACCGCTTTTTGTTGGATGCTATGGGAAACGTTTTTGTATGACGATAAGCCAAACAATGTCTCTGCTGTTCTTGGTGAAGGGAGATCGAGATGAAAAGACTGTTGATTATATTGGGGATATTAATTGTGTGCGGAGGAGTTCTTTTGTTTTGGGAGATGAGGAAGAACGGCGAAGAAAAGGATGAAATCATTACCTCCGAGACGGCAATTGAATGGACGAATGAGTCGTTTGAGACCATGGTTCGTGAGATGTTGAAGAAACCGCAAGGGGCGATTTATGTAAAGGATGTAGAGCGTATAGAGACTTTGTATATTGTCGGAGAAGAAGTGGTTGACACGGAGTGGCCGGATGAGTTTTTTCAGTATGAGAATTCCGGAATGATTGATGAGGAACGTTTCCGTGAACCTCAAGATTATGAAGACATTAAGTACTTTCGTGGGCTGAAGTCTATCATATTCTGCGGAACATACATAAAAAGCTATGATTTTTTGACGAAGATGCAACAACTCTATATGATATCGTTTTCTTTCTGCAGGTTGCCTGATGAGGAGCTTCCGGAGATTTCATTGAGCGAAATATACTATCGCGGTATCGAGTCGGTCGATGTTAGGAAATTAGAAAATCTGAGTGGCCTGCAAACGTTCTCGGCAACCGATACCGTGGTGGAATCGCTTGCTGAACTACAGAGTATAAAAAGCCTAAAAAAAGTAGCAGTAGACAATTGCGGGATCAGCGACATATCGTGGGCGATAGCTTGCGAAGGTTTGGAAGAGTTATCGCTTGTGGGCAATGATATTGCATCAGTTGCAGGGATAGAGAGACTGGAAAAGCTCTGGGCTCTTATGCTCGCGAAAAACCCGATTGAGGATATTACTCCGCTATTGAAGATGACATGGCTTGAGGCACTTGGTATCTCGAAAGCTGTAGTAGAAGATTGGTCGGTATTTGAGACGCTGCCCAACTGTCATGTGTATGACGGTTACGAGGAAGAGGGATGGACGGTAGATTGAGATGGGAATGGTGAGATTTGCGTTTCGCCTTTTGGCATATGACAAGAAAAAGACTGCTAAGCTGGTTGCGTTGGTTGCGGTTACGCTATTCTTTCCGTGTGTGCTTATTTTCTCACTGAGGAATTATAGTGAGTTTCAGCTGCAAAACGCATATCATTACAGCGGTGAATGGGATATCAAAGTAAACAAAACAGCGCTGAGCAAAGAGAGGCAACGTGAGCTGGGATTGACGCTTTGCGGTGAAGAGAGACGGATGTATTCCGCGAAAGCAAAGGACAATTCCGAAGATGATATGGATCCGGTGTATGTGGAGATATTGGAATGTACGGCACCGGAACAGTTGCTTTATTCGCCGTTGATTGAGGGAAGATACCCGGAGAAGGACACTGAGCTGGTGTTGCCGTATTCGTGTAGCTACTTTGGTAAAAGTCCTAAAGACGGTACGCTGAAGCTTGGAGAGACAATTGCATTTGAGTATGGTATACGAACCTCGGTTGATGGAGAACCCACCTTTTATGAAAGGATAGAAGAGGGTGAGACATTTACAACGATCGGTACGAAGGAATATACGGTTGTTGGATTTTCTGTGTACATACCGATAAGCGGAATACAATCTGTGCGAGGAATCTCGTATCTAGAGAATGGTCAAGAAGCAACGGCGTATTATTATATGTCAAATGCAAGCACCGGCGGAGAGCTAAAGGACCTTGTATCGAGTATTACAGAAAACTCAAGCGAGTACAACGAAAGAGTGTACGTTACGATGTATCAGAATAAAGAGGCGGAAAGTGCAGTTGCAAGAAGTAACGGCATTTTCATCATTGCTATAGGTACGTTTGTGACCTGCTTTATGCTCTGTGGTCTAATGCTCCATCGTAGAAAACACGAACGAGTAGAACAGGTGAGAATGCTTAACGGGCTCGGAATGACAGTCGGGAAGCGAAGAATGCTTTACATTTTCGAGTGGTTGGGCTATGTGATTCTCGGTGCAGTGTGTGCGGTACTTGGATTTTTCTTATATACCTTTGTGCTGCAAGAGGTATTGCCGCGCTTTATGGTGAGTGGCTTGAGTAAGATGGAAGGAGACTTCTATCCGCTGACGTTTATCGGACTGGCTTTGGCGCTGTTTCTCTTAGGGTGCGCGATTCTTTGGTTGGAAGCGACAGATAAGCAGAGGATAACGCCGAAATCGAAAAAGGAGAAGATTCGTACCAGTTCGGATCTGAGTGTAATCTATAAGCGAAGAAAGCGAATTGCAAAGCTGAGTGTAATCGCAATGGCAGCGGTTACGATTATGGCAATCTCCATTGGTGTTCCATTGATGCTGAAGGCGTATGAGGCGAACAAGACGCTGAAGGCCAATTCTGTCAATTATGATGCAGAGATACGTTATAAACGTGATTATCGAGATGGAGTATGCAGAGGCTTGCTTGAGGGAGAAGAAAGTGTAGCTTCTTTCATTGAAAGAATATATGCAGGTGCCGATATGGTACTTGATGAGCACATCGTTACCGAAACGGTTTGGTCTTTCTTGCAAAACTCTGAACTTTATGCGGACGTAATCGCCGGTGGTGAATATCCTCTAAGCCTTGGAGTTCGTGGATGCTCCAAGGCGGAATATGAAGCGTTGCGTGAACTTAACCCGCATTTGATGCCGTACGAAGAATGGTGTAATAGTAAGACGGCCTTGATAGATGATTTCTTCAACCTATCGGATGACTGGAGGGGAGAGAATGCGGGAGATAACCGATACGCAGAGTTGGTACATACCTTGAAGGTCGATGAAGGGGACACCATCACAGTGATGATCGATGGTGCGGAAGGACAACTTGAAGAAACGATGACCTTGGGGCAGAGTATTACGACACCGGTACTCTATCAGTATCCGCAAGTGATCTCCATTCAGGTCTATGTACCGGAAGCGGAATTGGCTGCGCGAAAAGAAGTGTCGGTAGTTGCGACTTACAGTGTACAGGTGAAGAAAGGATTTGAAGAACAGTTTAATCAAAAACTAGCTGAATGGATGACGGTGTACAGCGCATTGCTTGGAGACTATGATTACATTGGCGTCCTAGAGGTGAACGATAGCATTCGAATTCAATTTATCGTCATTGCCGCACTGGTTGCAGCCTTGTCCATTCTTTGTGTAATCGGTATGTACGTGATGATACGAATTGATATGGAATATCAGACGAAGCAATTCTTGATATTCCGAAGACTCGGAATGACGAAGCTGCAGGCAATGAACATGAGAATATCGGAACGCATGGGATTGCTTTCAACAGCAATGTTGGTGGCCTTGGCGGGAAATCTGATTGTGTACTATACAGTGCTTGCGGGCTATGTGAAGGAATATCATATCTCAACTGCAAATGTGTTTCTGTACTTTGTGGTAGCGTGCGTTTCCACGGTGGTTCTTGGAGTGGGAGACAGCATTTTATTGACGAAGCAACAGTACAACTCGGAGATAGTTGAGGTTCGTGGACAAGAATGATGGATAAGGAGAGAACTATGTGCGAAGATAGCTTGGTGCAGGTAGAGCATCTTGGAAGAGTTTTTCGAGATGGGGATGTTGAGGTGCATGCATTGAAGGATGCGCATTTTACGCTCAAAAGGGGTGAGTTTGTAGCCCTAATGGGTAAGAGCGGTAGTGGAAAGACAACCTTGCTTAACATATTGGCAACCTTGGATAGTGCGACGTCAGGGAAATATGTATTCGATGGAACCGATATCACGAATTTGTCCGAAAAAGAAAGGACAAACTATCGACGCAATCAGATTGCGGTCGTGTATCAGCAGTTTCATCTCATTCCGGAGCTGACTGTTCGGGAAAATATTCAGTTGCCGTTTGTCATCGCTGACAAGAAGGTTCCCAAGGAGGAAGTGGAACGCATGGCGAAGTGGCTACAGGTCGAAGAGCGCCTCGACTTCTTTCCGGCCAAATTGTCGGGCGGAGAGAAACAGAGAGTGGCAATCGCAAGGGCGTTGATTATGAAGCCACAGCTACTGTTGGCTGACGAGCCGACGGGCAATTTGGATTCGGCAAATGCCGAAAAAGTAGTGAGTTTCCTTTCGGAGTGCGCGAAGGAACGAAAGCAGACGATTTTGATGGTGACGCACGATGCGGAAGTTGCTTCCCGTGCAGATAGAATCTTGCGCATTTCCGATGGCGTTGTGGCGGAGTGATTGACTTGACAGTAAGCCTCGAATTAGGTATCCTTAGATAGAAAAGCCTAGAGAGGAGAACGTACTGTGAGATACGAGTATTTATTAATTGACCTAGATAATACGATTCTGAATTTCGACGCAACGGAGGAGGCCGCGCTTAGAAAAGCATTTGAAGAATTGTTCGGACGCGTGTTGAGCGGTGAGGATGTTGCGAAGTATAGCGAGATCAATCTGAGCTACTGGAAGCTGCTTGAGAAGCGAGAGGTGACAAAGCCGGAGCTGAAGGAACGTCGTTTTCGAGATTTTCTGCAGTACTTAGGACTTACTTGGGATGGCGATATGGAGACAATCAACGAAGTGTACATGGGCCATCTGGGCAATATGATATTTTTGATGCCGGGCGCAGAGGAGGCGGTAAGACGTCTTTCGAAGCGGTATCGTATCTCGGTGATTACGAACGGTACGACTTCCGTGCAGGTGTCTCGCATGAAGCTGTTGCCGTTCGCGGATTGCTTTGAGCACGTGTTCATCTCTGATGAAATCGGCTACAACAAGCCGGCGGTACAGTTCTTTGATGCAATCGTAGCGGCTTACGGTGAATGTGACCCGAGCAAATGCTTGGTAATCGGTGATAGTCCTTCCTCGGACATTGCATTTGGCAAAAACATCGGCGCCGACACGTGTCATTATGTGCCGCGTGGAGCATCGGTGGAGATCGGAGCGACGTATACGGCGACGAGCTGGGGCGAGAT
>JAZODS010000124.1:0-3657 GCA_045597165.1 Lachnospiraceae bacterium
CTTTACGATACCGGCCATGCATTTTTAACGAATGAACAGTTGGAGATTGTCCATAGTGAGCATTTTGACGACGGAACGTCGATTCGTACGTTCAGTGACGTGCTTGCGGAAGTAAGCCTTGCGCACATTGATAAGCACGACGATTTGTATGAGTACACTTACGAGGGCGTGGAAAGAAAGATGGCGATTCGAGCTCTCGAGAACGGCATGTACCTTGCGGTGACGGTGCCGGTTCACGAAATCGAAGAACAGACCGACCGACTGGTGCTTCAGATGATTGTGGTAGTCATTGCGATGGTTGTTGCATTTATCGGTATCACATACATCATAACCTCGAAGATTGTCAATCCGATTAAAGAGCTGAATGACGTAGCGCAGGAGGTTGCACGCGGTAACCTGGACGTAACGGTGAATTGCGAGACGAACGACGAGGTCGGCATGCTGGCTTCGAGCCTAAAGGAAACCGTGAAGCAACTGAAGATGCGCATGGATTACATCAACAACCTGGCGTATACGGACAAGTTGACCGGAATCTACAACAACACTGCATTTTTGCAGGAGGTGTCCTACTTAAAGATGGAGGGCAAGCACGAGCCGTTTGCGGTATTTTTGATTGACGTCAACGGATTGAAGCTTATCAATGACACGTATGGGCACGATTACGGCAATGAATTGCTGATTTCCGCTTCCAAGGTCATTGTCAACGTATTCGGTTATGAAAATGCGTATCGAATCGGCGGTGACGAATTTGCGGTTTTGCTGCATTTTGCGGATACGGAGCACTGCAAGGAATTAGAAGACGAGTTTCTGGAGGCCATTAAGAACAAGGTCGGCGTCGTACGCGTATCTGCGGCAGTCGGTAGCGCGATGAGTGAGGACAGCGACGAGGAAGGCTACGACGAAGTATTCAAGAAGGCGGACGCTAAGATGTACGAGCGTAAGCAGGAGATGAAGGCGCATGGCGAGACCAGTGTCATCGAAGAGTGATAGAGAAGCCCCCACCGAATCGGCGGGGGCTTTTATATGTGTTTAGAAGTGAGACCTTTAGTTGGTCACGGAATGGAAACTGGGTCAAATGCCTTTTACGATTTCATCGGGAAAACGATATTCCATCAACGTCGTATCCAGCCAATTGCCGAATCTGTCTTTTGCTAAGCGTTCCCGGTAGCCTATTGTTCGGAAGCCACATCTGGTATGTAGCTTGATGCTCTTTTCGTTTGCCGAGAAGATAGAAGAATACAAACACCAAAAACCATGGTTCGGGGCTTCCGCAATTAACTTCTGCAGCAAGTTGGTTCCGACTCTTTTGCTCTGGTGATGCTCATCGACATAGATGGTTACTTCCACAACACCGCAATGGTGTGGCTTGGCCGAAACCGGGCTCACCGCAATAAAGCCGACAATTTCATCTTCGCACAATGCAACATATCTGCAGGTTTTGTGATGCGTGGCATCCCACTCTTCCCAAGAGGGGCATTGCGTAGTAAAGGTCGCCTTGCCGGAATCAATTCCTTGCTTGTATATCTCAAGAACTCGCTTTCGATCCTCCGATATCATCTCGCGAATTATCATATTCGTCCTCCGTAAATCTCAGTTTGTCATTTTGTTCGGTTCGGTTTTGCCATAGGAAAGCAAATGGCACAAGAATCGACGGGGCTTCTATAAGAAAACACGGGAGCGTACTATAGTCGATGCCCCAATAGGAGTTGGTCACTGAAGATACCCCATTCTTTCAAGATAGTTTTGATAGCGGTTTCTTTGTGTATCAATCATTTCGTTTGAATTTACGAAAGCAATAAAATCGTTCTCGGAAATCCATTTGTATGATATCGTTTCACCTTCCTGGAGAGAAACCGACGCCTTGTCGCAATCGGTGACACATAAGAAAGTATAGTATATGGTGTTGTGCGAAGTGAAGCGGCCGATTTCCACGAGATTGTCGGCAGAAATCCCTGTCTCTTCTAAAAGTTCTCTTTTGGCACACGACATCTTGTCTTCTCCTTTTAATGCAGAGCCGCCCGCAGTTGCCTCAAAATAGCCTCCGTATTTAGGCTTTTGCGTATCTCTCTGCATAAGCAAATAGTCGCCGTCAACATGTCTGACCAGAATTTCGCACACAAGATGGTACAATCCATTGGGTATAGGTTCTCCACGCCTCAAGTCTTGGTTTGCCGGAGTTCCGTCTATCAAGTATCCATCCCAAATTTCCAAAACATCCACCTCCAAAATTCTTGAGTGCAGAAATAATCTAAACCAATGCATTTAAGCTCTGTCCGTTGTTATCGCTCTCAAAAATGCTCGTTCAATCTCAGCTTATCCATTCTGCTCGGTCTATATTACCACAGGAAATACAATCACGCAAGAAGCGACATCAATCATTTTGCACATCTCTTTTTATTGTGCGACTTGCTGTTTTCGAAGGTTCGATTTCGTCGGTTTCGTCAATGGAAATGAGGCTGTTACATCTGTTACTATGTAGAGGAATTCATCTAAGGTCTTAAGACTTTTCTATGGCTCTGTCGAGGGGTTTCTTATTGGTTCGTGCGACAATGACGAGAAGTGATTTCTGTAAGAAATTCGTTGACAAGGGTGTCTCAAATATTCTACAATAGAGTTCGAGCGGTCAGAAGCAATGAGCGATGGAGGCGAGAATATATGACGCTACAGGAAGCATTGGATGAGAGATACCAGGAAGGACAAGAAGAAGGGTATGAGAAGGGGCATGCAGAAGGCCGTATGAAAGGACATGCAGAAGGCCGCGAAGAAGGTCATGCGGAAACTGTGGCCATGATCGACAAGGTGATTCAGCGTTTGGTTACAGACAATCGGGTGGCGGAGCTTCCCTTCGTTGCGCAGAATCTCGAGAAGTACTGCGACGAGTTCGGACTGAAGCACTAGTTGGGTTCTGTGTGGAATCACATGCAACTGATGCTGTTTAAGAAGTGAAAAGATTGAAGATAAAACAAGGAGCAGAGACCGCGATCTCTGCTCCTTTATTGTTATCTGAACTTGTTAACCGAACAGTCCTTAGCCGAGTACAACCGCAACCTCGTGGACACCTTCGCCCATAACCGGAATGACGTTGCCTTCCACAGGCTTACCGTTCACCGTCATCGAAATGACACCCATCGATACGTGGTTCGGGTTCTTCACGGTAATCTTGTAGACGCCGCCTCGGAAGAGACGGGAAATCTCAAAGCCGTCCCACTCTTTCGGAATGGAAGGGTTGATCATCAGACCGTCGTACTGAGGCTGAACGCCGAGGATGAACTGAGAAACCGCAACGAAGTTCCAAGCGGCGGTACCGGTCAACCAAGAGTTCTTTGCCTCGCCGAACTGGTGAGGACGTGCATCCTTGCCGGCAATCATCTGAGCATATACATACGGCTCGGTTCTATGAAGCTCGTTGTACTTCTCCTCGCGATATGCCGGAGCGATTTTCGAGTAGTACTCAAATGCCTTGTCGCCGTGTCCGACAGCAGCCTCGGCACAGATGATCCACGCGTTGTTGTGGCAGAAGATACCCGCATTTTCCTTATAGCCGCCCGGATAGGTGGAAATCTCACCGTACTCGAGATGGTACTTTGTAAATGCAGGGTTGTTCAGCACGAGACCGTGCTCGCAGTTGAGGTATTTGTCGATGCTCTCAAGCGTCTT
>JAZODS010000125.1:0-2862 GCA_045597165.1 Lachnospiraceae bacterium
TTGGTCGCATCGCCAGAGGCTTCGGCGAGGAGCGCGATTGCCAGCTGACGAAGCCCGAGCAGGAGACACTGATGACGCTTTGGTGCATCTTCCGATCGCCGTTGATGCTCGGAGCCTGCACGACGCTACTCGACGAATGGACGCTTTCCCTTTTGACAAATGAAGGCCTTCTGCGCATGCAGCAATACGGTGTCGAGCCCAGACAGCTTTGGCGCGACGAAACCGGTGCTGCTTGGACATCACATGACGAAGAATGCGCACGTCGTTACCTTGCGGTCTTCAATTTCAAAGAAGAGTCTGTGCAAATGACGGTGAAGCTGCCGAGCCTCGCAGAAGACGGTACGGACTGTGGCGACGCTTCCTGCGAAGTAACGAACGTTCTAACCGGCCAAAGCATTCCCGTAACCGACGGTAACGTAACGGTAACGTTGGATGCACACGGAGCAGCGGCGTTGTGGGTGATGGGCGAGCGAAGCTCGCAGTGATAGGCAGCGCGGTGCGCTGCGGTGTTAGTCGGCAGAGCCGACGGTGTTAGCCGCCAGAGGCGGCGGTGATAGACAGCAAAGCTGCGGTGTTAGACGAGCAGAGCTCGTCGGTGATAGCGTTGCAAGCAACGCAGGTGAGGATGTTTTGATTATGAGTAAGCCCGTATATGTACTTCGTAGCATTATCGATAACGATTTTGAATTCATCTATCAAGTCAAAAAAGAAGCCTATCAAGCTTATGTTGAGATGAATTATGGCGGATGGAATGAAGAGCTACAGAGAAGCCTTTTCGAGAGCTTCATGGATGCCTATGCTATGGATATCCGCGTCATAACTATCGATGGAGCAGATATCGGGTTTTATAACGGAAGAGCTTCGGAGGGGCGTTATGAGCTAGGTAACATTTGCATCATACCGGCATTTCAGCGAAAAGGAATCGGAACGGCCATTCTCGCTAGCATTCTTTCCGAACATGCAGACAAAACCATCACCCTTCAATACTTCAAACAAAACCCGGTCGGCAACTTATACAGACGACTCGGCTTCCGACTCATCGGCGAGACCGCATGCCATTATCAGATGGAGCATGCACCAGAATAACCAACGAAAAATTAAAATAACAAAGGCTTTGTTACACCCGAAAAGTGCAACAAAGCCTTTTTAATTTCAGATCACTTCATCGCGTAGCATCGCTGCGCTATCACCGGCCGCTTTGCGGCCCAACACTGCAGCGCATCGCGCTGCTAACACCGACGAGCTCTGCTCGTCTAACACCGCGTTGCTTGCAACGCTAACACCGCCAGCTCCGCTGGCTATCACCTGCGGGCTTCGCCCGCTATCACTAGCGCAGAATGCGCGTCAACACATACGCAGCGCGTCCATTCCTTCTTCGGGAAAGCAGTCGCACGTAGTGCTTACTATCCTGACAATGGAGTGTGCAAGCGCGAACTGCCGTCTTGTCGGCCGTGTAAAGATAGGGCTGCTTTTTGATGAAGCGGACACGCTTGATGCCGAGCATTTTGCTAAAGCGGTACTCGTTGGTTACAAGGTTGTCCGGAGTCGAGAGTCTGTGGTCAAACACATGCCCGTCCTCGATGCGGTCGAAGTTACGATAGCGGAAGTTCGCGTCGTAATCGTCGACGATCTTGCGCCATGCGGTCAGCAGAATCATATCGGTGATGTTGCCGTCCGCCAGGTCTTCTTTTTGCTTTTGGCTGACCTCCATCAGCCAATCGGTCTTGGCTCTATACACGTGGAGCACGAAGTCCAAGAACTGACGCAGGCGAGTGCTACGCCAATACGTGCAGTGCGGGGAGGCACATTCGCCGAGGCAGACGGAATAATTTGCGTTGGAACAGCCGAAATCAATACCGTCGAGCGGCAGCTCGGAAAGGTTCTCGTAGATCAGCACGTCGCTGTCGCAAAGGAAGCATTCCTCGATGCCCTGTTCCTGCATAAATGCGTACAATGCAAAATGTCTCTGGAAGCACGTCAGCTCGAATTCGTACGGCGCCTCCGAGATGTGGTTATAGATCTTGGCGAACTCCTCAGCTTCGCCCTTGCAGTAGTCGTCGAAGGAGTACCAGTTGCTCGTAAAGTCTCGATTGCTTTCGTCACCGAGCAAAATGATATTGCGATGTGCGCATACCTTGCCCGCGTGATTCAGTACGTCGTATACGTAGTCATCGGCTCCCTTGTGGAAGAAGATGAGCGGTCTGGTACCGGCGAAATCGCGCTCGATCTGCGGCTTCGGCGCACGTCGATTGGCCCCGAAGAAGAGGTACAAAAGGAGCGGATAGTACGTGAACAAATGACGATAAAACGCCACATAGCCCTGCTCATAGATGGCATGGGTCGCGAACAAAATCAAAAATACCGCCGTCACATCTGCCAACAGACGATTGTCTCTCGACATCGGCTGCTTCCAATCAAGTGTGAGCAGGTAGTACATGTTGTAGCCGAGGAAAATGGTCAGTCCAATCGCTACGACTACGTAAACCATCGCCCAGTTCAGTCCATTTGTCAAAAGACCGTACGGAACGAGCATACGACCGAGCACGGACAGATAGTCAATCAAATAGTAGGACGCGTGTCCGGGATAGCTCTCGGTAGCAAATATCTTGTCGAACAGATAAGGATTTGTGGTCTCCGGACGAAGGTCAAGCAGAAACATCAAATAGCCGGCCTGGTACAGTACGCAAAATGCCAAAAGTAGCACGATGGCGACGCGAATTCCCCAGTTGACGTCTCGCTGCCACAAACGCACGGTAGCATATACGGGAATCAAAAGAAGCGCATAAGGCGACAGGAGATAAGCGTATACTACAACCAAGATGGCACACAGCAGATAGCGCCAGTTGCTTTTCATTCTCAAAA
>JAZODS010000126.1:0-1645 GCA_045597165.1 Lachnospiraceae bacterium
TACCATTCGTTCGAAGATTATGACGATAGTGAGCCAAGATATCATCTACGATATTCGAAGCGATATATTCGCGCATTTGCAGGAGCTTTCGTTCCAGTATTATGACGACAGACCTCACGGAAAGATTTTGATTCGAGTTGTAAACTACGTAAACTCGGTATCGGATATGCTTTCGAACGGTATCATCAACGTCATCCTCGAGGTCCTCAACATGGTATTCATCGTAGTATTCATGTTCATTGTGGACGTTAAGCTTTCCCTTGTGGTACTTGCCGGTATGCCGATTCTTATGGTCTTTATGATGTTCATTAAGAAGCATCAGCGTCGTGCATGGCAGAGAGTATCGAATAAGAACAGTAACCTAAACGCATACCTCCAGGAGAACATCGTCGGTGCGAGAGTAACGCAGATTTTCACACGTGAGGAGGAAAATGCGGAGATTTTCGATAACCTTTCCTTGCAGTGCCGTGAGGCGTGGATGGAAGCGGTTAAATACTCGAACCTCGTATGGCCGGGTATCGATAACGTATCGGTATGGGTACGTGCGGCAATCTATTTGGTAGGTCTTTTGTGGATCGGAACGCAGGGAGGAGCTACAATCGGTGTCATCGTAGCAGTCAGCTCGTATGCGGCACGCTTCTGGCAGCCGATTTTGAACCTCGGTAACCTGTTCAACAACTTCATCAACAACATCGCTTATCTTGAGCGAATCTTCGAGACGCTCGATGAGCCGGTGCAGGTACACGACAACGACGGAGCAACCGAGCTTCCGCCGATTAGCGGTTCGGTTGATTTTGATGACGTAACGTTCTCTTATGAAGAAGGCAAAGAGGTTCTTTCCCACGTATCGTTCCATGTAAATGCGGGAGAGAGTGTGGCATTAGTTGGACCTACGGGTGCCGGTAAGAGTACGATTGTGAATTTGCTTTCGCGCTTTTACAATCTGGACAGCGGCCGTGTGCTGATCGACGGACACGACATTTCCGAGGTGACTTTGAAGTCGCTTCGTTCTCAGATGGGTATCATGATGCAGGATAGCTTCATCTTCAGCGGAACGATTGCCGACAACATTCGATACGGCAAATTGGACGCTACGATGGAGGAGATTGTTGATGCGGCAACGACGGTACGTGCCGATGAGTTCATTCGCATGGCTCAGGACGGCTATGAGACGGAAGTTAAGGAGCGAGGCTCACTTTTGTCGCAGGGACAGAGACAGCTGATTTCCTTTGCTCGTACGCTAATCAGCGATCCGAGAATTTTGATTCTCGACGAGGCAACCTCGAGCATCGACGTTCAGACCGAGAAGGCTTTGCAGGCCGGTCTCGATGCGATGCTGAAGGGCAGAACCTCCTTCATTATCGCGCATCGTCTCAGTACGATTAAAAACTGTGACCGCATTTTCTACATTGACGATGGTGGAATTGTAGAGAGCGGAAATCATGATGAGCTGATGGCGAAGCAGGGTGAGTATTACAAGCTTGTCATCTCGCAGTGGGACTAGAAAATGTAAAAATTTTTCCTTGACGCTTGCGTCAAAATGGGTATAATATAAGTGTGTGAGGTCGCTTCGAAAAGTGACCTCGCACACTAAATTTTTTATAAGAATAAGGGGTTACATTATGGCGAACAAGTATGCAGGTAC
>JAZODS010000127.1:0-3138 GCA_045597165.1 Lachnospiraceae bacterium
ACGCAGCTGAGGTTGGCAATCTCCGCTCGGTTATTTGGGGCGCTTGGGATGTCTGCATGAAGATCTAATTAGGACAAAGGAGAAAATGCTATGATATTGACGAAAGAACAACAGGCAATATTGAACGGCGAGAAGGGCGAAACGCTCGCTAAAGTCATGAAGACCTTAGTGATGTACGGCGAAGCCTTTGAGGCGGAAAAGCTCGTACCGATCACATCAAAATACAACCATTTGGTTACGTCCTTCGGACTGAAGGTAATGGCACCGGTATACGATTTGATGCAGCAGCTGCTCGATGCAGGTGTTACCTCGGGACAGCAGTTCTCGGTGGACCCTCGTCCGCTCGATAAAAATGTTCCGGCGAACTTCCTGCAGAACTTCGTGTTCAACAAATTCATGTATACGAAGCAGGAATTCTACGAGGGCCAGCTGAAAGAGCTCGGACTGATGAACGACGACGCATTTACGTGCGCTTGCTACCTCGATGAGGTGGGTAACAAGCCGCAGAAGGGCGAGATTCTCTCTTGGGCGGAGTCCAGCGCGGTTGTGTATGCGAACTCCGTACTCGGCGCTCGTTGTAACCGTAATTCCGGCATTATCGACATCATGGGCTCAATCGTGGGTTACGTTCCTTACTTCGGTCTTTTGACCGACGAGGGAAGAAAGGCTACGTGGGTTGTGAAGGTACAGACGACGAAGAAGCCGGAGGCGCAGCTGCTCGGCTCCGCAATCGGTATGAAGGTTATGGAGGACGTTCCGTACGTTGTCGGCCTCGATCAGTGGATCGGCAATGAACTGAACGATTCCGCTTGCGCATATCTGAAGGATTTCGGTGCGGCTACTGCGTCAAATGGTGCGGTCGGCCTTTACCACATCGCAAACCTGACGCCCGAAGCAGTAGAGCTTGGCGAAGGCATTATCGCTGAGGGTGCGCAGGAGTACATCATCGACGATGCAGAGCTTGAGAGAGTAAAGAACAACTACCCTGTCATCTGGAAAAATCCCGACGCTAAGCCGAAGCTTTGCTTCATCGGATGCCCTCATCTGTCGCTTGAGCAGCTCAAGGAGTGGACCGACAACGTAGAGGCTGCATTGAAGAAGAACGGTCAGAAGAAGGTTACGATTCCTACGGTATTCACGGCGGCTCCGAAGGTGCTTGAGGCATTTGAAAAGACCGAATACGCTGCTCGTTTGAAGGCGACCGGAGTGATTACGTCGTACATTTGCCCGCTCATGTACATGAACAATCCGCTGTGCAAGAAGATGCCGGTTATCACGTCCTCGAACAAGCTTCGTACGTATACCAGCTCGAGATACTACACGGATGCAGAGATCCTCGAAGCAATCACAGGAGGTAAAAGATGATGAGAACATTTCAAGGCAGAGTAATTACCCCCGGAGAGGTGACGGCTGAGGCTGTCGTTACTACGCAGGGCTTTAATACCCTCGCATCCCTTCAGATGGCGTTGCAGTTCGGCGACAAGGAAGTAAAATGCGGTGATCAGAACAACGAAGAGCTTCACGGTAAGCCCCTGATCGGCAAGGCACTGTGCCTGCCGCAGACGATCGGCTCGACTACGGGCGGACTTGTTCTGTACTGCGCTTGCTCGCTTCAGAAGAATCCCGCTTGCATGCTCTTTGCGAATCATATCGACTCGCTTGCGGCAGCAGGAGCGGTGCTTGCCGATGTGTGGATTGAAGGCGTATCGATGCCGGTTGTAGATTCGCTCGGTGACGAGTTCTTGCAGTATGTCAAGGACGGAATGAAGATTACCGTAAAGGCAGACGGAGTCGTTGAGGTAGAAGACTAGACAAGAGATGGCTACCATGAGTAGGCGACTGAGATGATAAAAGCCCTTAACTGTAGGTCGTACAGTTAAGGGCTTATTGTTGTCTATGTGATGTCGTCAGTCATTTGCCTTAAACATATCCGCTACTTCGCTGATTGTTACAAATGCCTTCGGGTCGATTGTCTGAATGATTGTTCTCATGCGTGCAATCTGAAAACGGTTTACGACAAAGTAGATGATTGTCTTGTTGGCGTTGGAGTAGCCGCCGGTCGCGGCAATCTTCGTAGTACCGCAATCAAATGCATCCATCAGCGCGTTGCTGATCTCGGTCGGCCGGTCGGTGACAATCATGACCTCCTTGGAACGGTCCAAACCTTCTACAACAAAGTCTACCGTCTTCAGTCCGGCTGCGTAGGTCACGATGGAGTAGAGCGGCAGAATCCAGCTTTCGATTGCGAAGCCACAAGCGATATACAAGATGACGTTATAAATCATAACGAAGGAGCCAACCGTGAGGTTGAGTTTCTTTGCGAAGATGACCGCCATAACCTCGATGCCGTCGATTGCGCCGCCATAGCGAATCGTCAAGCCGCTACCGATGCCGGAGATCACACCGCCGAACAATGCGCAGAGGAGAAGGTCTTCTCCGGCAAGAGGGGATGCCATGCTCACATCGATGGGGAGCACATCGTTAATCATCCAGGATGAGGCTGAGTAGACTACTACGGTAAAAAGAGAGTAGATGGTAAATACATACCCCTGCTTTCTAAGGCCGAACAGGAAAAGCGGAATGTTCAGCACCAAAAGGAAGAACGACAGGGTCAGCTTCTCGGGAGTCAGCTGCGAAAGCAAGATGGACGTTCCGGATATGCCGCTGTCGTACAGTTCAACCGGTGCAAGGAACATCGTAACGCCGATGGCATTGATACAGCCGGCCACCAAAAGGAATAAGAAGTTGGACGCTCTGAGCTGCTTCAATGCAGACACAAGGGTTTCTCTGTTACGCATAAATCATCTATCCTCCCATACAAACATTATAATTATCTTGATTCGAATATAGTATCGCACGTCATTAATAATATCGTATGCGCGAGGGGCTTGTCAAGGAAGAATGACTATTCGTCGGCTGCTTTCGGTTCCTCTGCGTAGCGCTTATATGCGGCGTAGGAGTAGATGACGGACGCGATCGCGGCAAGCATGAGCAGGCCCATCGTGACATACAACGTCGCCATTCCTTCGAAAATGAAAGCGCAGATGATAGTACCGATTCCGGCAAGAGCGATGGCGTAACCGCCGAAACGATTGCTCGCAAGCCAAGTCTGATCATTTGCCATGCTCCAGCCGGTGC
>JAZODS010000128.1:0-1556 GCA_045597165.1 Lachnospiraceae bacterium
GTTTTTTGATTGGAAGATTACTTTCATATTCAAATGCTCCTTTCCCTAATAAGAAGGCTCCTTTGGCACAGAAACGCGTCTACTCCCCAAACACAATCTTGTGCATCAAGCATCGGTCGCCCTCTTCGTCTATGAATTCGCCCATGTTTTTGAACCCGGCATTTTGGTAGCACTTTATTGCTCGTACATTTTCGACCTCGGGGTCGATGAACAGCTCTTTGACGCTCGGGTGCTTTTCGTGGATGAGCTGTACCATTTGCCTAAGCGCCTCGGCGCCGTAGCCTCGGTTTCTCTCCGCAACGGTTCCGATCCACATGTCCAGGCCGATCGTTTCGGCGTCTTGAATATAGTACTGAATGAAGCCGATGGGCTCGTTGTCGCGCAAAATGAAATACGGAAATACGTCAACCGGATTCTTCACTCTGCCGCCGTACTTTTCGATGATTCGCTCAAGCGGGACGGGCGGTTCGCCCTTTTCGTCACACCACACCCATTCCTGAAGCTCCGGCTCCAAGAACCACTCTCGCATTGCCACGTAATCCTCCATCGTGTCTTCCATCAATCTCAACGATATCATTGTCGCACCTCATAATGCAAATGCTCATTCACCAATCTCAATCCAATACCTCTGCTCCGTAACCCCGTCGACAACGATTTCATTTTCCAAAATGCCGCCGTTGTTGAGGATGCTTTTGGCGGAAGCGACGTTGTCCTTGTCGCAAACCAACAGAGCCTTATCGATACCGAGCTTCTTACACTCCAAAAGCGCAAGCGAAATCATCGCGGTCGCAATGCCCTTCCTTCGTTCGGACGGTCTGACTCCGTCTCCGATGTGTCCGCCATTTAGCAAAAGCGACTCGTTCAGAAAATGCCGAATGTTCACGGCGCCCACCATGATGTTGCGCTCTTCGTCCAAGCAGAAAAATGTGGAGTCAGGCACATGACCACTGCTCGTGCCTTTGCACTCTAAGTTATTGCAATAAAATTCGAAGTCGTGATAGTCTATTCGGCGGATTGCATACGGCACGATCTTCTCACCGGTCGCATACCATTCCTCCAACATATCGACAATCTGATCTCGATATTCCATTGACGCCTTCACCAATCTCAGCTTCATGTCCGTTCCTCCCCTCGCCAATGTCGTTACAAGCACTTACCTGTATGTTACCACACGGCATCCGCAAACACAACCTCGTAAAAAGCTCTCCTTGGCAACAAACTTTCGCGTCCCGTCGTCCCCACCAACAAAAAATCGCAGCCAACACGAGGTCGGCTGCGATTCTACCATCTTTGTTAATCAATATGCACTATGCCTGGTGCTTCTTCTGCCATACGTTGATACCGAACATGCTGAGGAACAGCACTGCAAATGCGATAATCAACGGAATCCATGCGCTGCTGAAGATCGGCGTCGTCAAATATCCGATGAAACAGCATACTGCTACGAGCGTTGCGTAAGGAATCTGCGTCAGTACTAGGAGAATGTGCTCATACTGTGCTCCGGCAGACGAAAGAATCGTCGTATCGGAAAACGGGGAGCAGTGGTCACCGTATAA
>JAZODS010000129.1:0-2039 GCA_045597165.1 Lachnospiraceae bacterium
TTGGCTCAGAAATATCAATAAAGAACAAAAGGAAAGACTTTAGGAGAACACTCTTAAAGTTTTTCTTTACATGGAGGGAAAATGCATGGCACTTATCATTGTTACCGGAATGTCCGGAGCCGGAAAATCCGTGGCTATACACGCGCTCGAAGACATGGGCTATTACTGTGTCGATAATCTGCCTGCGCGTTTTCTCGTAAGCTTCGCAGACATCTACGGCATGACGGACAACATGCAGGAGACAAAGCTTGCTACCGTCGTCGATGTCCGAGGCAAAGACAATTTCAACGATTACTACGAAGCGATGCAGGAGCTGAATCGTAAGAAGTATCCGTACCGATTGCTCTTTTTGGACGCGGACGATCAGACCCTAATCAATCGTTTCAAGTTTACAAGACGTAGACATCCCCTCATGGAGGGCGAGCTGATTTCGATGGAGGATGCAATCGCGCGCGAGCGAGAATTTCTCAAGGAGACGAAGAGCCGTACCGACTTTGAGGTCGACACCTCGTCCATGACAGCGGAGCAGCTTAGAACACAGATTTTAAACCTCTTGTCGGAGGAGCCGAAACGTGATACGATGCTGGTGCGTGCGATGTCATTTGGCTTCCGAGAAGGAATTCCGTCGGATGCGGACCTTGTGTTTGACGTACGATGCTTGCCCAACCCGTATTACGTGGAGGAGCTTCGTACTCACACCGGCAAGGAAGAGTGCATTCAGGAATTTGTGATGTCGCACGAGGAGAGCACCGCGCTGTTCGAGAAGGTGGTTGATATGGTAGAATACCTGTTGCCACTGTACCGCAAGGAAGGAAAGCGCGAGCTCGTTGTAGCATTTGGCTGTACCGGCGGAAAGCATCGTTCGGTGTGCTTTGCCGAATTGTTTGCAAAGCGGGTGCAGAGTGTGGACGCACGAGTGATTCTCTATCACAGAGAGCTCGGGAATTAGAGTGAAGTTGCCAAGGGAGTTCGGGAACTTAACAGGGAGTTGTCGTGGCTCTCGGGAACTAACGTGAAGATGCTCGGGGAGAGCTTGGAATTCGCGGCGTGAGCATGCGAGGCAAGGAGGAGTTTATGGCAGTATTGTTGACAGGCGGTGCCGGTTACATAGGTACGCATACGGCAGTAGAGCTGATCGGTGCCGGCTATGAGGTAGTCATTGCGGACAATTTTTATAACAGTAAGCCCGAGGCGGTTCGTCGCGTGTGCGAGATTACGGGCAAGGAGATTCCCGTGTATGCGGTGGATGTGAAGGATGCCGATGCGTTGCGAGGCATTTTTGCAAAGCATGAGATCGATACGGTCGTGCATTTTGCCGGAATGAAGGCTGTCGGCGAGTCGGTTGCTGAGCCGCTAAAGTATTACCGCAACAATTTGGACACGACGCTTTCGCTTCTTGAGGTGATGAAGGAGGCGGGCTGCCACAATTTCGTATTCAGCTCGTCGGCGACGGTGTATGGCTCGGATGAGGCGGCGCCGTTTGTGGAGGACATGAAGCCGGGCACGTGCACAAATCCGTACGGATGGACGAAGTGGATGAACGAGCAGATTTTGCGCGATGCCTGCGTGGCGGACAAGGAGCTTTCCGTAGTGCTCCTTAGATATTTTAACCCGATCGGAGCGCATGAGAGCGGCCGCATCGGCGAGGATCCGCAGGGCATTCCGAACAACCTGTTCCCGTACATTGCACAGGTGGCAGTCGGCAAACGTGAGCAGCTTTCCGTATTCGGAGCGGACTATCCGACGAAGGACGGCACTTGCATTCGCGACTACATCCACGTAGTGGATTTGGCAAAAGGCCATGTGGCTGCCGTAGCTTATGCAAATGAGCACACCGGTGCCGAGACAATCAACCTCGGTACGGGCGTTGGCTATAGCGTACTTGACATGGTGAAGGCATTTGAAAGCGTGAACGACATCGCGGTGCCTTACGTAATCACGGAGCGCCGCGCCGGAGACATTGCCGAGGTATTCTCGGATGCCACTAAGGCAAAGAGACTGCTTCAGTGGGAAGCGACGAAGACGCTCGAGGACATGTG
>JAZODS010000130.1:0-13634 GCA_045597165.1 Lachnospiraceae bacterium
CCGTAGAACGTAAAGTCCGCAACCTGCGGATATACGCGGTCATTTGCGCTATTATCCACGGCAATGACGAGAAGATTGTCCTCTGCCAATGCGTCCGTCAGATTCACGCGCCAAGTAGAATAACCGCCGTCATGCTGTGCCAAATGCTCTCCGTTCAGATATACGTCTGCGGAGGAGTTAGCGCCGTTGATTTCAAGGAAGTAGCAAGCCGCCGCGGGAAGGTCAGCCTTGCGAAGCTGCTTTGCATAGTAGCAAAGGCCGCGGTGATAATCGTTGCCGCCGTCCTGGCCGTCGGTTGCGTTCCAGGTATGCGGAAGGGTTACGCTCTCCCACTGCTCGGGGAGCGCTACCGGAAGTTCGGTCGCCGTCTTGGAAAATACCCAGTCGGCGTTGAAATTCACAGTTGTTCTCATAGTATCTCTCCTTATTCGTTTCAAAGGTCTGTAAAGACCCGTTATGCCTTTCGACTATCCGTCAAATAGAATCCGTCAGGTTACTCCGCATCGTTCTGAGCAGTACTGTCTTGTTCCGCACGACGTGCTTCGAGTTCCTCATTCATCTTTGCCAACGTCTTCTTGTCGAGGTTGTATACAAATGCAAGACCAATCAGCTGAAGGATTGCGCTGAACAGGTAAAGAGCGGCTACAAGGTAGCGCATGTTCAAGGCTACCTCAGCAGTCTGATTGCCCTCGTTCTTACCGATGTAGCCGAGCGCACCCATGATAAGGAGTACGACAGCGGGACCAACACCCTGCGCAAGCTTACGGAAGAAGGAATGCAGCGAGTACACAACGCCTTCCTCACGGGAGCCGTGCTTCCACTCGTTGTAGTCGATGGCATCGCCCATGAGTGCCCAAGACACGGTGGAGTAGATGCCGAGACCGAGGCTATAAATCAGCTGGCAAATGATATACAGGACAAGACCCTTGTTGTCCGGAGTAATCGGAAGGACAACAAGCAACACACCGGCAATAACGCTTGCGATAGAGCCGACCGTGGACAGCTCCTTCTTTCCATACTTCGTTACCATCTTACGCGCAAGGGGAGTAAATGCGATAATCGGAATCATTGCAAACAGCTGAACGACACCGGAAATCTTAGCGTTGTTGAAGTAGGACTGGAAC
This sequence comes from Lachnospiraceae bacterium, assembly GCA_045597165.1. Lineage (GTDB taxonomy): Bacteria > Bacillota > Clostridia > Lachnospirales > Lachnospiraceae > ISDg. The sequence goes on from JAZODS010000130.1 coordinate 1,125, forward strand.
AAAACCGTAACGGCAGTGGTTGCACCCTGCATACCGAGGAACATACCCATAGCGGCAATCGTTGCGCCGATAGCGGGACGGTTCTTAGCAAAGTTTTTAAGGGCTACGATTACATTGAACTTCGGAGCATCTTCCAGCTTGATTTCCGCTTCCTCACGAATCACGGTTGTGCGAATCATGAACTGGAAGGCGATGAAGCCGAGAACGCCCATTATCAAAGCAGCAAGAAATACGTTCGGACCGATTAGGTTGTCTTCCGAATCGTAGATGATGAACGGAAGAATAACCATCGGAACCATATTACCGATCATAGAGCCTACGCTTCTCCAAGCGGAGAGAGAGGAACGATCTGCGATATCCGAAGAAATCAAAGACAGAAGGGAACCGTACGGTACATTTGCAACCGTGTAAAATGCATCCCAGATAACATAGCCGGCGATGAAGACGATCATCTTCGCCCATACCGGAGCGTTCGGAATCGGAATGAAGCAAAGTGCTCCGGCAACAAGAAGTCCGATGGAACCGAACCAAATGTACGCTAAGAACTTGTTGCGACGATACGTACGCTTGTCCGCGTCAATGAGGGAACCGATCAGCGGATCGTTGATGGCATCCCATACCTGCACAATCACGAGCAAAAGGGAGTACCAAAGGTCGAGACCCATGTACTGAGTCCAAAAGATTGCGAGCGTTCCCTTAAGGGCAAAGCTCATGTTACAGCCAAAATCGCCGGCAGCGTACGAAACGCAGTCGCGCATACCAAACCGGCGCTTGCCGTTGGCGTCCAATTGCACTTGTTTTTTCATGTGTATCCTCTTCCTGCATTGTCGTCTTGATGACATAAAATAAGCCGGCACCACCGACATATGCTTTTCCTCTTTAGTAATACCATTATACCCAATGTGAGTCCGGAAAGTCTTTAGGATTCTTATGGGTATTTTTCGGGCGCAAATGCGAAACGATTATTTTTCAAAAGGAATGACTACTTTTTCGACAAAAAACAAATCCCGCGATTTTGCGTTCGCAGGATTTGTCGTTGTTCTTATGAAAATGTACTGACGTCCGCCACCCGGGTGAACAGCTGACGTCCGCCACCTAGGCGTCGGTCGTCCGGTACTGCCGGTCGGCCTATCATTTGAAGCGTCTACTCGAACTGTGCCTGGTAGAGCTGGTAGTAACGACCCTTGCGCTCCATGAGCTCGTCGTGAGTACCGCGCTCGGCGATTGTGCCGTCGCCGATGACGAGAATCATGTCGGCATTTTGAATGGTCGAGAGACGATGGGCGATGACAAAGCAGGTCTTGTCGGCCATCAACGTACGCATTGCCTTCTGAATCTGACGCTCGGTTCGCGTATCGACGTTGCTTGTCGCCTCGTCGAGAATCAGCATTTTTGAATCGTAGAGCATCGCTCGTGCGATGGTGAGTAGCTGCTTCTGACCCTTCGAGATGTTGCCGCCGTCCTCGGTGATGACTGTGTCGTAGCCATTCGGCAGACACATGATGTACTTGTGGATGTGAGCGGCCTTGGCAGCAGCGACAACCTCTTCGCGAGTCGCGCCTGTGCGGCCGTACGCGATGTTATCGTAAATGGTGCCGTGGAATACCCAAGTGTCCTGCAATACAAGCGCATACGCCTTACGAAGCGACTCCATCGTGTATTCCAGGTGGTTCTGCCCGTCGATGCGAATCGTGCCGCTTACGGGGTCGTAGAAGCGCATGAGCAGGTTGATGATGGTCGTCTTGCCAGAACCGGTCGGACCGACGATGGCGATCATCTTTCCGGCGTCCGCCTTGAGATTCACGCCCGTGAGAATCGGCTTCTCCGGTACGTAGGAAAATGCGATATCGGAAAGCTCTACGTCGCCGCGGACGGTAGTCAGCTCCTTTGCATCGGGAAGGTCGGGCACCTCCTCGAGCTCGTCTAACAGACGGAACACGCGCTCTGCGGCGGCGAGGGAGGAAAGAATCTCATTTGCGATGTTCGCAACCTCGTTGATCGGGCCGGAGAACTTACGGGAATACAGCACAAAGGAGGAAATCTGTCCGAGGTCGATGCGAGCGTACATGTACAATATCGAGCCGAACAGTGCGACAAGCGATAAGGACAGGTTGTTGATAAAGTTGACCGACGGACCGATCTTTGTTGCGTAATATTCTGCATTGAAGTAGGCGTCGCACGTCTCGTTGTTGCATTTGTCGAAATCGGTGATCGACACGTCCTCATGGGCGTATGCCTGAATCGTCTTCTGACCGGAGAACATCTCCTCGGAGAAGCCGTTGAGCGCACCGTACATCGCCGAACGTTTGGACAAGACAGGACGCGTCTTGATCATCATGTGTCGAGTGTAAAGCACCGACATCGGAATGGTGATCAATACGACGACAACGAGCGGCGGACATACGAGAAGCATCATGACAAATGCTCCGATGACCGTCACTACAGACGAGAGAATCTGCACAACGTCCGTTGACAGGGAGTTGCTGATGACGTCCACGTCATAGGACACACGGCTGATAATATCGCCGGTCTGGTGTGTATCGAAATAGCCGACGGGCAGGCGCATGAGCTTCTCAAAGATTTCCTTACGAAGCTGCTTGCCGACCGAACGGCCGATGCGCATCATCAACACCGACAGCAGGTACGAGAATACCGAGGAGGAGATGTAGAGGACGAGCATCCATTTGGCATAATAATATACCTTTTCAAAGACAACGAGCCCTTCTCCTTCGGAGATGACGCCGATGGCACTTCCGGCTAGCTTCGGTCCGATCAGTGCGAACAGATTGCCGGCAAGGGAAAGCACAAGACACAGAGCAATCGCGAAACGGAAACGGGACAAGTAGGACAGCAGGCGAAGCAAAGCGCCCTTTGTATCCTTCGGTTTTTCGGTTTTAGTACTAAGCGGTGGCATTGGAACCTCCCATCTGGGACTGATAGATGTCCCGATATACTTCACAGGTCGCCATAAGCTCCTCGTGGGTGCCATAGCCAAGCATCTCGCCGCTCTCCATAACGAGGATGTGATCCATGCTCATTACGGAGCTGATTCGCTGTGCAATCGTAATCGTGGTCGTATCCGGATAATGCTCTCGCAAAGCCTTTCGCAGCGCCGCATCCGTCTTGTAGTCAAGCGCGCTGGAGGCATCGTCGAGAATGAGCAGCTCCGGCTTTCCCGCAAGAGCACGCGCAATCAAAATGCGCTGCTTCTCGCCGCCACTCAGATTCGCACCCGCCTTTGTCGCCATATGCTCAAAGCGGTCCGGCAGAGCCAAAATCATATCGGCAATGTTGCTGTCCTTCGTACTTTGCAGAACGTCCTCGTCGGAAATGTCACGGCCGAAGCGGATATTTTCCGCAAGGGTGTCTGCGAAGATCGTATCATTTTGAAATACTACGCTCATGTGCTCACGAAGCTCCTGCAGCGTGTACGTGCGTACGTCGCGGCCGTTGTAGAAGATCTGACCTTCGGAAATGTCGTAGAAGCGCATCAGCAGGTTGATCAGTGTTGTCTTGCCACAGCCGGTGGAGCCGATAATGCCGAGCGTCTCGCCGCGGCGCAGGTCAAACGAAATGTCGGAAATGCTGTTCTCGCGGTCCTCTGCCTCTGCAGTGTCATGCAAATGCGGATACGAGAAGCTGACATCCTGAAAACGAACGAGGACGTCGGACGTGGTGTCCGCCTTATGGCCCGGAAGAAGCATCTCGTCCGTAACGGGGAGAACGGGGGGGCGCTGGTCGCCTAGCGCCAAAACCTGCGCAATACGATTTGCGGATGCGCCGGCCTTTGTATATTGAATAACGATTCGGTTGATACCCATAACCGCCATCATAATCATATTGAAGTAAGTCAAGAAAGCAAGGATAACGCCGGGAGCCATAACGCCCTTATTGACGCGGTGTGCACCGATGATGACAACGAGTACGAGGCCGCAATTCAGGAAAAGGCTCAAAATCGGGTTCGGCAACGCCATGGTGATGCCGGTACGAAGGTCGGTGTCGGTAAGAGCCTCATTTGACTCTTCATAACGCTCGCGCTCGTATTTCTCGCGGGAAAGTGCCTTTACGACACGAATACCGGTAATGTTCTCTCGCAAAATGCGGGTCACGTGGTCGACGCGCTCCTGCACCGCGTGGTACATCGGAATACCCTTGATGGAGATGAACATAATGATGCCGCCCATAACCGGAACCATGCACAGAAGCACAAGTGCGAGGAACGGATCCAGGAAGGAGGAGACGAAGATGCCACCGATGAGCATGATGGGAGCACGAACGCCCATTCGCTGAATCATTCCGATGAAGTTCTGCACGTTGTAGGTGTCGGAGGTCATTCGGGAGATGAGAGACGGAAGCGTGATGTAATCGAACTGCGAGCCGGTCAGGTGCACCGTCGTGGAAAACAAATCGTGTCGCACGTCACGGATGCAGTCTCTGGCGATCGACGCCGCATAGCGGTTCGCGATGATGTTCATGTTGCGAACCAAGATGGCCGTAACGACCATTAAACCGCCGAAAAGAAGCACCATGAGGAGCTTCTTTGTCGGTACGATGTGGTCAATCATGTATTCCAAAAGGAACGGAATCAGAAGCTCCGCCAGCGTGCCGAGGAATTTGATTGAGATTCCCCATGCAATTCGAAAGCGGTAAGACTTCATGTAGTGAAAGATGCATTTCATAGGTCGGTCTTCTTTCTTTATTGTGTTGTTGAGTGTACGTCGCGCATTCGTGTCGAGACGAGCGCGCGGTACGGTTCCTATTGCCGCATAGGTGTCGAGGAGATAGTATGGGGCTGTCACATTGAGTGACAGCCCCGGTATTTTTACTTCATTGCGAGGATTTCATCGGTAGTCAAGCCGAAGGCTTCGCTCATATGGGATACGAAGCTGCTCTTGCGATTTTTCGCAAAATTGCGAATCTGATTCAGGTAATCGGAGACGGAACCCGTGCTCGGCCACCACTGATTACCGGTCTTCTCGCAGACGTACGGGATATAGATGCCGAGCTCCTTCTTCTGAAGAGCTGTCATAGTACCGATCTCCGCATTGATCGAGTTGTAGGACAGTGCACCGTCCGCGAACGATAAGATCTTCTTAATGAAGAAGTCGCGGCTTTGCTCACGCTTCATTAACTGAGTAAACAAAGGAGCATAGCGGTCGTGCGTGGGATCCAACAGCTCTTTGAGAGAGTTGGTATAATACGAGGTCTGGCCGTCCGGATCGTTGTCCGTTTCGTCGTCGCCATAGATATCCGTTGAGAAGTCCATGTCGTGCAACAGGAAACGCCATCTTCCGTCGTATACGCCGGTGCCTGCGGCTTCGTTCTTAGCCGGGTAGTAACGATAGCACTTATAGTTGTTGTTCGGCCAATCGTAGTTAGCAATGTAGAGATTGTACGCCATGTAGCTGAGGTAGTCCTCTACGTCAATCTTAGCATTTAGCTGATTGTAGTTCTCGTCTATCGTAAGGTCCTTGCTGCGATAAGCGTTGTAAATGGTGTTGAAATCCTCTACTTCCTTTACGTCGTTGTCGTCCTCGTCGGCCCATTTTTGCTGCTCGCTGCCGCCGATTACGACGAACTCGCCGTTCTTGCCCTTAGACGGGAATTTGTCTTTAAAGAAGGCATCGCAGTAGCTTTCGTGCAGCCAAGCGAAATTGTAGTATTGGCCGTTCAAGTATACGACTGCCGGCTTTACGGCTTCCGTGCTTGCGAAGCCTGCCTTTGCTGCGAGCGTCTGGAACAGCTCGTCGCGAAGAAATGCAAATTGCCAGTCGTTACCGTAGTTACGAAGCACCAGCTTGTCGTAGGACTTGATGTAGTTGCCGGACGTATCCTTCGTGTTGAACAGGTTGAACTTGAACTTGCCGATGCCGGAAGCGTAGGACTTGCGGGCAAACAGCTTGAGGGATTTTATCTGATTACCGCGGGAAGCACCGCCGTACACGCGCACGCCTGCGTACTGTCCGAACAAGAGCTTTCCGGAGGAGTTAAATGCTTCAACGTAGATCGGTCTCTCGCTGGCATCGCCGCGCTTCCATACGTTGTCGCCGTACAGAATTCCGTTCGGCGACTTTGTCAGCTGTGCGGGATCGCCGGTAATGCTGAAGACGTAAGTGTTAAAGCGGGAGGTGATGTTGCTTGTCACGAAATACGTATGTACTACGGTAGGCGATTCCGAGCCGTCATTGTAAAATGCCTTAGCGCGAATGACGGTTGCCGCGAAGCGGTCGCCGGTCTTTGCGTTAATGGAAATCGGACCGGAGTAAGCCTTCGAAGACTTCGTCGGCTCGGTACCGTCTAATGTGTAGTAGATGGTTCCGGCCTTCTCGGCCTTAATCGTAAGGGAGAATTTCGTAGTGTAAAAATAGCTCGTATGCGACAGTGTCGGTGCGCTGCCCATAATCGTGCCGGGCTTATACTGAGGCGCTTTCGTCGGAGCCTTCGTCGGAGCCTTTGTCGGGGCTTTTGTCGGAGCCTTGGTCGGCGTCGGCGTCGGAGTATTCGTCGGCGTCGCCGTCGGTTCGGGCGTCGGAGTTGGCGACGGAGTCTCGGTCGGAGCTGTGGTCGGTGCCTGTGTCGGTTCACCGGTCGGTTCGCCCGTCGGTTGCTGCTCGCCTGTGCCCGGAGTCGCCTCCGGAGCATCGGTCGGTTGTTCGGATGGAGCCGTAGATGCCGTGACGTCACCGGTTGGCGTCGGTTGCGGGTCATCCTTGACCGAGGTGCACGCCATAAGAAGCAAACAGCCCAAAAGTAATATCATTAAGGAAAAACGTTTCATAGTATATGCTCCTATACTGAAAATAGCTTATGTGTTACTAGCAATAGAATACCATACTACATAAGAAAAGAAAATGAAAAAATGCCGGTACGACGTGGAAATGTCGGATTTTTAAGCACGTTTGTAGCCATATGTGTCATTTGAAAAGTCGCATGTCCCTTGAGAAATGCGCGAGAAGGCCTATCGGTTGACGAGTGACGCCGAAAAGTGCTATATTCAAAGTGAGAAAGAAGCCGATAATTTGAGATGCGCTGTCGGTGCAGAGCGCCGGCAAGCCGACGAAACGCCGTACGAAAGGAGGACACGATGTCATATCCGAGAAAAAAACTAGACCTTGCGATGCTCATCTTGGAAGCTGCATCGTGTGCCGTGATGGAGCAGGCTGCGAAGCAGGTAGACAGCACGTGGGATTTCAGCGAATTTGAGGCGCTGAACTTCGGAATGCTGAAGAGAGAAGAGGTCGAGCCTCGATACGAGCCCTTTTACGTACTTTCTTTGGCGGAGGAGGGGCTGGACCGACTGGACGCCGAGAGACCGGTTTTGCTTCCGATGGAGAGAGGCACGCACTATGTGTGGGAGCTGTTTATGGAGCTTCCGAGAGTAGGCGGAAGCTGCTCGACGCATCAGTTTTGGAATCGCATGGCCCGCGTAATGTCCGAGATTTCTCTTCCGATTGAGGAAGCAGAGCTCGTGAATTACTTTGAGATGGCGGCGAAGTATCTGTTGAAGGATGCGACAGACCTCGGAGACCGATTCTATCTGGCGGATTTGGATTACGGCGGATGGAACGGCGGCATTGTCTCGAAGGATTTCCTCGTCGAGGGACTGCAGCTGTTGCTGAGCAAGCTTGCCGGTCCGCTAAAGGAATACGCGCTGCCGGAGAAGTAGGATTGAGAATGTCGGGTATCATGCCCGTAGTATATAAAGGTGGGAAAAAGGATAGATGGAAGAGAAGAAGACAGATAAGAAAATTCCGATGCCGGTAGCGTTGGCGCTTGGTGGTGTGTTGCTGTCATTGTTGCTTGCGATGCTTCAGAAGCCGAGTGTCGGCGAAATGATGGGTGAGGCGTTGATGCGGAAGACGACGTTAATCCTTGCGGCAATTGCATTTTGCCTGTATGCGATTGTTTCGCTTTGCGGAAAGACGCGCTTGTCTCGCTGGGTGTTAGCCGTTGCAAATTTGGTTATGGTAGTGTCGTATATGGCACAGGTAGTGCTAAATGCGCAGCAGTTCGTGCGTGTCTCCGGTATCGGAGCGATGCTTCATACGGCATTTGGATTGTTACTCAGCGCACTCGGAATCGTTGCGCTGTTCTATGTGGCGCTGGACGCAATGCACGGCTTTGCGAAGGTGCTGAATGACAAGCAGCTACTTATGGTTGTAGGCGGCACGAGTATCATTGTGTCAGCGCTTTTGCTCTCGGCGTCAAAGTCGATGGGAGAGGGCTACGGAGTACTCATCACATTTGTGTGGTTTTTATGGTTCCCGCTTCGATCGGTGGTTTCGTTGCTTGCAATGTGCGATTGTAGCGGAGAGAAGCTGTTCGATGCCGACGAGGAAGAGCCCGGCGAGGAAGAGCCCGACGAGGGACAGGCAGAGAGTTCGGACGCGGATTCGGAAGAGGAAGCTCTTAGTCGTGAGGCAGAGCAGGCAGAGGAAACGGGTGCCGATGAGGCACAGAGAATAGAGGAAGCGGCTGAGGAAAGCATAGAACAGCCGGACGACGAGTTGGCCGAGAACCTGCAAAAGGAAGAAGAAAAGCGCCTGGCCGAGGAACGTCGCTTGGCGGAAGAGGCTCGTCTCGCGGAGGAAGAACGCCTTGCCGAAGAACGCCGCCTTGCGGAAGAAGCCCGTCTTGCCGAGGAAGCACGTTTGGCCGAAGAGCGTCGCTTGGTGGAAGAGGCTCGTCTTGCCGAGGAAGCACGCCTTGCTGAAGAACGCCACCTTGCGGAAGAAGCCCGTCTTGCGGCGGAACGCCGTCTTGCTGAGGAAAAGGCTCGTCTTGAAGAGGAAGCACGACGCTTGGCCGAAGAGGCAGCTCGCCTTGCCGAGGAAAAAGCACTCTTAGAAGAAGTCCGTATGGTAGAAAAAGAAAAGGAAGCCGCAAAGAAGGCGATGAAGACCGCTAAGGAAATCAAACAGCGCCGAAGACGTGAGCTTCAGACGGTGCAGGACCTTGCCAAAGCGGCCAAGGTCGATGATTACGAAGAGGAAGGCGCGGCGGGCGAATGAAGCTCTCGATAATCCTTAGGTGAGATTCCGTATTCCTTTTTAAATGCACGATAAAAACTAGAATAATCGCCGAAACCGAAGCTTTGATACGCCTCCGTAACGCTGATGCCACTTTGAATGGCTTCGCAGCAACGCGTGAGGCGTTTCTTTGTAATGTACTGATGCAGCGAGATGCCGAGCGTCTCACTGAACATATGCGAGATGTGAAATTTGCTGACGAAGAACAGCTGGCTGAGTCGATCGAGGGAAAGGTCCTCCTCTAGGTGCTCTTCGATGTATACGCTGATGTCCTGATAAAGCGTGGCTCCGTCGTGGAGAGAGGCCGCATTTTTCTGGTTGTACAGAATGCGGTTGAGGTGGAGAATGATATCGTTTACGTACACAACAAGCTGTGCATTTCGGCCGAAGCGATTTCCGCGCAGCTCCTCGAGCAGTCGCAGCATCTTGGACTGGATGGAGTGGAAGGAAAGCTGGTCGGTGTGGAAGATGTACGTATCCGTGCTTTGCACATGGCCGGTCAGATAGGCATAATCGGACGAAAGCTGCACGAGGTCGCGATAGTACTCTCGGCTGATCCAAAAGACAAATCGACGGTACGGGGTGTCGCTGTTGTTGCTGATCGGACGGTGCGCCTTGCCGGGCGGAAGCAGCATGATATCGCCCGCCTGAATCGGGTAGATGTGCTCGCCGATTTGCATACGGATGTCGCCCTCGAGAAAGACGTAAAATTCGTAGTAATCGTGGGTGTGGAGCGCCACCGAGGGAGGTCTGCGGTCCGCATAATAAAACAACTCGAAATCCTTCGAGAGCATGTATTGTCTGGGGTTGAATTGCGTATGAAGCTTCTTCATGACGTCGACTCCTTTCGATAGGGACAGTGCATTTTCATGAAAATGCGCAGCGGCTGCGCGGCACACTCCTATCATAACAGGAAACCGCAAGATTTGCAATGTATGCAACAACCATTTCAATGGTTTTTTGACGCGGTCGCCTTATAATGAGTATAGAAGCTGCGAGGTAGCGGCAAAATAGAGAAAACATCAATAGAAAGCGAGGCTGGCAACTATGGAGATGACATTAAGATGGTACGGAAGCAAATTTGACACGGTTACGTTGAAGCAGATTCGTCAGATTCCCGGCGTGACGGGCGTCATTACGACGCTGTACGATACGGCACCCGGCGAGGTATGGAGCCGTGAGAGAATTCGTGCGATGAAGGAAGAGGTAGAAGCGGCAGGGCTTCACGTGTCCGGTATCGAGAGCGTGAACATTCACGATGCAATTAAGGTCGGATCCCCGGACCGCGAGCAGTATATTGCGAATTATATTGAAACACTTGAGAACCTGGGCAAGGAAGACATCCATATGGTATGCTACAACTTCATGCCCGTATTTGACTGGACGAGAACCGAGCTCGCAAGAGTACGTCCGGACGGCTCGACGGTGCTTGCATACACGCAGGAGGCAGTTGACGCGCTCAATCCCGAGCAGATGTTTGAGTCGATTGCCGGTGATGCCAACGGTTCCATTATGCCGGGCTGGGAGCCGGAGCGTATGGCACGTGTAAAGGAGCTCTTCGAGATGTACAAGGACGTGGACGACGAGAAGCTCTTCGAGAATTTGAAGTACTTCCTCGAGAAGATCATGCCGGTGTGCGACAAGTACGACATCAACATGGCCATTCATCCGGACGATCCCGCATGGAGCGTATTCGGACTTCCGCGTATCATCATTAACAAGAAGAACATTTTGCGTATGATGCAGATGGTAGACAACCCGCACAACGGCGTAACCTTCTGTTCCGGTTCGTACGGTACCAACTTGGAAAATGACCTTCCGGACATGATTCGTTCCCTGAAGGGCCGCATCCATTTTGCTCACGTACGCAACCTGAAGTTCATCACTCCGACCAACTTTGAGGAGTCGGCACATCTGTCCTCCGACGGCACATTTGACATGTACGAACTGATGAAGGCGCTGTACGATATCGGCTTTGAAGGCCCGATTCGCCCCGACCACGGACGTATGATTTGGGACGAGGTTGCAATGCCGGGCTATGGTCTTTACGACCGCGCACTCGGTGCAACGTACCTGAACGGCCTTTGGGAGGCAATCGTGAAAGGAGAAGCGAAGAAATGCAATTAAATGAAGCAGGGATTCAGAGTCGTCAGCAGTGGGAAGAGAAGGGCTACAAGCTTCCCGAGTTCGATAGAGCGGCCATGATTCGCGCAACGAAGGAAAATCCCTTCTGGATTCACTTCGGAGCAGGCAATATCTTTCGTGCCTTCCAGGCAAATGTAGTGCAGAACCTTTTGAACGAGGGCGTGCTTGACCGCGGACTCGTGGTGGCAGAGGGCTTTGACTACGAAATCATCGAGAAGATGAATCGCCCGCACGACGATTACACGATTCTCGTAACGCTCAAGGCAGACGGCAACGTAGAGAAGACGATCGTCGGCAGCGTGGCGGAGTCTTGTATCGTAGATTCGGAAAATGAGGCAGAGTTCGCACGTCTTCGCGAGATCTTTTGCAAGCCGTCTCTCCAGATGGTGTCCTTTACGATTACCGAGAAGGGCTACAGCCTTGTGAACGGCAAGGGCGAGCTGCTTCCTTCGGTCGTTGCGGATTATGAGGCGGGTCCGAAGAAGCCGGTGAGCTACATCGGCAAGGTGGCGGCGCTTCTGTACACACGTTATGAGAACGGAAAGCTTCCGATTGCGATGGTGAGCATGGACAACTGCTCTCACAACGGAGACAAGCTGTATGCGGCAATCGCGGCATTTGCAAAGGAATGGGCCGAAAGAGGCCTCGTAGACGCCGGCTTTGTTGCTTATATCAACGACAAGAGCTGCGTAAGCTTCCCTTGGTCGATGATCGATAAGATTACCCCCAGACCGGATGCGTCCATTGAGGAAATGCTTCAGAAGGACGGCATCGAAGGTCTTGAGCCGGTAATCACCTCGAAGAATACGTACGTGGCACCGTTTGTAAATGCAGAGGAGTGCGAGTATTTGGTGATTGAGGACGAGTTCCCGAACGGCAGACCCGAGCTGGAGCGCGGCGGCTTGTTCTTCACTGATCGCGAGACGGTAGACAAGGTAGAGAAGATGAAGGTGTGTACCTGCTTGAATCCTCTCCACACGGCACTTGCCATCTACGGCTGCTTGCTCGGTTACACGAAGATTTCCGACGAGATGCAGGATCCCGAGCTGAAGAAGCTCGTTGAGACGATCGGATATGTCGAAGGCCTTCCGGTTGTAGTGAATCCGGGAATTCTCGACCCGAAGGAATTCATCGATACGGTTTTGGGCGTTCGCATTCCGAATCCGTTCATGCCGGACACTCCGCAGAGAATCGCAACCGACACGTCGCAGAAGCTGGCAATCCGCTTCGGTGAGACGATCAAGGCGTATATGCAGTCTCCGGAGCTTGAGGTAACGTCTTTGAAGTTCATTCCGCTCGTGTTTGCGGGCTGGCTGCGCTACTTGATGGCAATCGA
>JAZODS010000131.1:0-25713 GCA_045597165.1 Lachnospiraceae bacterium
AGTGCGAAATCCTTTCACATCCTCGACCACCAATCCATCATCCCAATACACGAAATCTGCAATGTACGCGCACTCGAAGTCGGAGGCCAAGCGGTCTTAGGAAGACAAGTTAAGGTGACAACTCCTTGGCTCACAGAACGACATGGCTACGATCCGACTTAGTGCGAAATCCTTTCACATCCTCGACCACCAATCCATCATCCCAATACACGAAATCTGCAATGTACGCGCACTCGCGTTCCAGGCATCGCTTACGCGGTTTCAGCGGCTTACCGTCTTTCCCGAATCGCTCTTGCAGTTCGAACTGTGCCGGAATCAGCACAAATTTCACTTGGCGTTGAAGGTCGCGGATTGCCCCTGCCTTTTCAAGCAAGAGCAACTCCTGGTACCTCCGAGCCTCTCTCTGCGAATCGAATACGACGCCGCCTACCTCTGTTTTTCGACTCCTATACTTCATGCGCCCTCCTAATTGAACGGAAGGTCATCCAAGCCATCAGGGACATCCATAAACCCATCTGCGCTTGCTGTGCTCTGCGTAGGCGTTGCTTCTGCCGATGCGCCCTTGCTCTCTGCGAATTCTTGCTCCTCTACGAGAATCTGCACACTGTACACCTTCTTACCGTCTCTGTTGGTGTAGTTATCGTTCTGCACGCGACCGACAACGAGAATCTTCGTGCCCTGCTTGAAATACTTTTCAGCAAACTCAGCACTCTTGCCGAATACGGTGCAATTGAAGAAGTCCGCCTCCGGCTCTCCCTCTCTCTTGAATCTGCGGTCAACAGCAAGTGTGTAACGGCAAATTGCAGTAGAGCTTCCCTGCGAGTATCTTACTTCGGGATCTCGTGTGAGACGTCCCATCAAAATTACTTTGTTCATGTCATTTCTCCTTTGCTAGATGTATGTTCTGCCGAATACTCTCCTAAACTCCTCACAATCGCCGTATTCGGCTTGGAAATGCTTCTGCGCTAACTTCTTCAAGTGTAGGTCAAAAGCTCGATTGTGATGTGCTCCAGTGCTTCCTGTATGGTGCTCCATACACAGCCACACCTTCAGTCCGTACTTCTCGGATTGCTTCCGATTCGCTGTGCCGAAAATGATGTGGTGGTCTTGTAGGTCTCTTGTGGTTCCGCATGCGTAACAGCACTTTTCCTTTTGGATGATGCTATGCATAGCGCCACCTATACCCTTTGTGCGTTCGGTCGTTTTGGCAGCAAGCACACACACATGCCGGAATGAACCCAGCCTTCTGCGTTGCTCTCACGCTGTCGAAGTGAATCAGCTCGCCCGTCTTAATGTTCTCGCCGACCACACTCTTTTTTCTGTTCTTGCTCCAAATGGCACGACCCTGAATCTGCGACCACATCATGTTCTCTTTGTGTGTGCACCATTCGAGGTTGTCGACGTTGTTGTTCGTGCAATCGTTGTCGATATGGTTCACACAAGCAACCCCTCGGGGATTGTCAATGAAATGCTCCGCCACGAGCCTATGTATGAATACCCTCTTGCCCTCTCCGCCGGAGAACAGCTGCACTCGAAGATATCCATTGCTATTGTGGTATGCGTGGAGAAGCGCTCCACGTTCATTCCGCACCTTTCCGGTGTTGCTCACTTCGTAATTCGGGAACCCCTTTACCCGTTTCCACTTTTCCATTCGTACATCATCCTTTCCAGCTCATGCGGTGGCATGGTCTCGATTCCACACTCCTTGCATTCGCTTATGATTCCATCGATGAATACCGACATTGCCTTGCTGTCGAAGGTTGAGGAACCGAAGAACACTTGTATTTGATGTCCCTCTTGTCCGTTCACGTTCACTTCGCCCAGGTCGATGCATGTGCGGTACAGTTCCTTTAGCTTGTCAATGGCGTGTTCCTTGCAGATCACGAAGGTAAACTCCCTCGAGTATCTCTGTAGCATCATCATGTATACCGACCACTTATCTGTGTGCGTCGCTTCTGCGAGCTTCTGCATCAGCACCCACGCATATGCATTCGCATCCAGGCTGCGCTTGTTCCTATACTTCTTGACCTCTACGGAGAGCTTCTCGCACTGTGCAAGGCGATTGATTTCTTCGGTCGGTTCTTCGTTGATTTGGAGGGTCAGGTATAACTTGTTAGACTTCCAGTCCCGCTGAACCGATGAAATAGTGCCGGTTACATTCATGTTTATATCTCCCTAACCTTGTCCCAATGTGCGAGGATATTTGCGTGCTTCTTCTCCGTAAGCTCGCAAAGGCTGTTCACTTTGTAGAGGTTGCAAAGCTCCGAAATGCTCACTCCGTCCGCTTCGCACTTCTTTGCCAATGCCTCGACCTTAGCGGCGTCTATCGTCTGCTTGCCGATGTCCTTCTGCAACTTGTCTGCCTCTGCCGGCTGTCCGAATTCGATATAACCGTTGGTCCTTAGGTTTACGATCTGGACGAAAATGATGTTGCCCTTGTCGTCGTGGTCGATATCGGTTACTCGGAATGCGTCCTTGCAAGTCCACCTTCCGTTGCTTTCTTCAAGCGTCTTAAGGTCCTTCTTAAACACGAACATATTCGGTGCCGTATAAAGTTCTCGCCCGATGCCCCAGTTAAAGCACGCTCGTTTGAAGGAATCCGAAGCAAGTCCCTTCTCCTTTTCGGTATAGGATTCGGTGCCGGTGTCCTCCTTTTCAATCCACTGCTTCTTCTCGTCATCCCAAATGGATACGATGCAATTCGCATTGTCTCTTGAATGGTGGCGCTGCCAATTCATCGGGCCCACCTTCTCATCAAGAATGTTTTGGTCGCATCTCGCGTCTTTGTACAGCAGAAGCGATACACCGTACTGATTGCACTGATTGATTCGGCAATCAATCTCGTCTGCTCTTAATGCTCTAAATTCAAGTTTCATGTTATTCTCCTTTCGATTACACAACGAACTGCAGCTGGCCTTCGTTGTTGCTGATGCGAAGGTTCTTCGTTCTCTTCGCTACACAGATCTCGGGCAAATTGGCTTTAACGAGCGCCGCCGGAACTGGCGGGCATACCGCATTGCCGCATCTTCTTACTTGCTCGCTACGTGGATACTGTTTGCCCTCGTAGTCCTTGTCAATGATGTAGTCATCGGGGAAGCCTTGGCATCCGTACAATTCTTTCGGCTCCAGCATCCGCAAACCAATGTCGACAATTTGATAATCCACACCCTGAATCTGCACCAACCCGAAGCGGTCTTGTGCGGTTATCGTGTCAAGTGGTTTCTCGATGTCTTGTCCGGTTCCTTGTCCGTAATATTTCACGAGGAACGCCCGAACCTCTCCGAAATGCCCGTCCCCTGCGACAATCGTGGGAATCGGCTCCCGAACGTCTCTTCCGTCGCAATGGTTATTCATCTGCACGAGATTCGCTGTACACATGCCATAGCGGTCTTGTGTGGTAAGTGTGTGCAATGGTTCATCCAAAGAGCTTCCAGCGCCCTTATATGAGCCTCCGTAATACTTCTCAAAGAATGCGGTCACACATGCGTATCGGTTCGATGTATCTACGGTCTTTATAGGTTCCTTGACATCCTGGCCACGCGTTTCCTTCGTATTCGTCTCGGAATGGTATTGAACAAGGTATGGCTCGCACAAATAATGCTTGCTGTTTCCCACCACCGTCGGCAATGGTTCCTTAATGTCGTGTACCCTCGGCCTCTGCCCCTTCTTCTCTCCGTACCCGATCGGCACAATGAATGGCTCGGAATTCTCCAGTACAAACTTCTTCAACCCTCTTGCAATGCGCTCCATCGTTTTCGGCTTCAGCGGTCTTACAGCGCGAATACCATACTTCTCTTTAATCTCTTCCGACGTGTCGAATATCGAAGGGCAAGGCAAGGAAAAATCGAGCTGAGTATATGCACCGACATAAGGCTGTAGCTTGCCTTCCTCGACCTCTTTGCTCTTTGCCGGTGCATGTGTGCGCTCCGGCCATGTAATCGGTTCTCCGTCGCATCGTGCAATCAGGAAGAACCGCTTTCGCATTGTTGGCGTTCCGTAGTCAGCAGCGACCAATTCTCTGTGATCTACCTCGTATCCCAATGCTTTCAGCTGCGAGACAAACTTCTCAAACGTCTGCCCCTGCTTTGACTTGATTGGTCTATGTCTTCGGTTCAGCGGACCCCACGTCTTGAATTCTTCGACGTTCTCAAGCATGATTGCTCTCGGCCTTACTAACGCCGCCCAACGAAGCGCAACCCATGCAAGTCCTCGAATGTTCTTGTCTTTCGGCTTTCCGCCCTTGGCCTTTGAAAAATGCTTGCAATCGGGAGAGAACCATGCGAGTGCAACCGGATGACCGTTGCATGCTTCAATCGGGTCAACGTCCCATACAGATTCGCAATAGTGCTTTGTGTCGGGATGATTCGCCTTGTGCATCTTGATTGCTTCGGGATCGTGGTTGATTGCAATGTCTACGCTATAGCCGGTTGCCAGTTCTATTCCGGTGCTTGCTCCGCCACCGCCGGCGAAGTTATCCACCACCAGTTCGCCGTTTATCATGTGTAGTCCTCCGTTCTTCTTTGGAACACCCTCACGCAGTTATCACATGTTGGCTTGCCCTCGATTTCGTGGTAATCCGCATCTGTGATAAGCTCTCCGCACACGCCACATCTCAGTCCATCGCCCTCTTCACGCCATCTATGAAGCACTCGCAAGCAATCCTCACAAATCAGCTTGTCGTCAATCTCGTAGCAGTGTTCCTCCTGGATGTGTTCTCCGCACATTCCGCATTCGGGGAGCTTCTCAAGCTCCTCATATTTCTCTGCCCAGTAGTTTTCTGCATCGCGCACTGGGTCATCCGTCCAGCAAATCATCTTGGTTACCTCCGTAGTAGTAATAATTCATCCGTTCGTTCTCAGTTATTCAAAAAAATCATGTGCTCCATGTCGGAACAAAAGCGTCAAGCAATCATTGTGCCAACAGCTTTCATCGGTGTGCTGGCGGAAGTACATTGCGCCCTGAGATTCATCCCATCCGCTTTCCACAAGCTCCACCGCTGCATAGCACTCGGTATCAGGTGTCACTTTGTCGTATCGACCATTCCATACCGGAGAGAATTGCTTCGGCTGCTTGATTACGCCTTCAATCGTGTTCGGCCATGCTTTCGATTCCACTCGGTTAAGCACTACGCGAATCACAAGCGCTTTCCCGATGAGTCCCTCGCCTTCTGCTTCTGCCATTGCAATACGTGCAAGCATGTCGCGGTCGGCTTTTGCAAATCTCGTGGTGCTCTCCGCCTCAACCGATATCGGCGGCGCTGTTGGTGTCGGTGTGATGTAAATGCTTTCGCCATTCGGCTCCATCGGGATCTCGGGAACCGCTGTGAACTGATTCCACAATGCCGCTCCCGCGACCATTGCCAAGAGGATTGCCATTAGTGTGCGCATACAAGCACCTTCCTTTCGAGTGATATAATTTCGTAGCAGAATGCTCCGCTGTTGCCGGTCAAGTGCATCTTCGTATTGAAGAACTGCTCCTCTGTGTAAACGAATGCACAATTGAGAAGTCCGCCTTCTCTATCCGGATGCACCATGCTGAACAAGTCCTCTGCTTGCTTCTGTGTTGGCGCATAGACAACTGTCCAGCCACCCTGGTACGGATACGATGGATGCAATCCATACGTAAAATAAAATCTCTCGTTCATCGTGCACCGCCCCTCTGCAGCAATCTCTCCCGCTCTCTGTACTCTTCGAACTTCTTCGTATCGAAAAGATATTTGCCCCTCGGGGAGGTTCTCGATGCGAAATCCTGACCCTTGCTATGTACCGCTTTTTCGAGGTAGCCTCTCGGGAACCCCAGCGCAATCAGCTCGGTCATCGTCATTATTAGTTTCGGGTATACCATGTAAATTCTCCTTTCGTGTCATTTAGGACACTTTTTCATCAAAAAAAATACCCATCGGGGATTCCAGCTCTAACACGTCAACCATCGTCTGGATTTCACTCTGTGTGAATTCCGATAATCCGCGTGTCTTTCGGTAAAAAGCTGAACGACTCATGTGTAATATCTCACACATGGCCCCGACGGATATTCCTTTTCGTTTCATTTCGTACTCGAGCTTGTAGCGATTCATTAGTACGTTTCCTCCTTTCGTGTCGTTTAGGACACTTATACTGTAGCACATGTCGGAATACTTGTCAACACCTTTTGTGTCATTTGCGACACAAATTTTTTTCGTGCAAAATATTTGTTGCACAAAGGACACCTATATGCTATAGTAAGAGTACACTCTTAAAAGGTAGGTACCCTATATGGAATTAGGAAAACGGATTCATCAATTGCGCTTAGAGCGCGGGATGTCCCTCGAAGAATTGGGAAACAAGGTCGGTGTCGGCAAAAGTACCGTTCGCAAATGGGAAGAAGGAATGATTCAAAATATGCGTCGTGATAAGATTGCGAAACTAGCGAATGCCCTCGGCTGTTCCGCATCCTTTCTCATGGGTTGGGATGAAGAGGTCGAGCATGAGCCCGTAGCACCGCAACCGTATTACTTAGACGACGAAGCTCGTGCCGCTGCTGAATTCTTGTTCGCTCATCCCGAGTACAAGGTCCTTTTTGATGCGTCTCGCAAGGTTAAGAAGGAAGACATTGAATTCGTACGACAGATGATTGAGAGGATGAGTAATAACGATTAAGTCCGTATTATCGTACAGATTTCGTGTTATCATACCGAAAGAGGTGGTAACATGAATATAGAATTTGAAAACATAAGAACGTGCCTGGTCGATATGCCGACTACAATAAAGGCATATACGATACTGAAGAACGATATTTACACGATCGTTCTAAATGCAAGGCTCTCCGACGCAGAGAACCGGCAGAGCTATTTGCACGAAGTAGAGCACATCCGCAGAGGCGACTACGAGAAGAAGTCCTCAGCGGATATGATAGAATTTTTTGCACACAAGGAGGAATAGTGATGTTTAAGAAACTACTGGCTAAATTCAAGCCTCGGAAGCTGTATCAGGTCGGCACGCATCACAAGGTTGCCGGCACATCGTACCGCAGGGACGTCATTGCCTCGTTCGGAACTCTTAACCCCGAATACAAAAAGCCGAAGAACCGCGACATGACAGTATTCGAGTACACGTTCCCGCAAAGGCTGATGGCCGAGCTCGTTCCTGATCCGGACAACGAACACGATAAAAACGCACTTAAAGTGCTCATCGACGGAAAGCACGTCGGCTATATTAAGGCTGGTAGTGCAAAGCACGTCGGCAATATCTCGGAACAGTACGATGCTGTGACCGCAGAGATTTATGGCGGCAATCGCAAGTACTATGATGAAGACTATTGCAAGTGGATTAAAGAAGAACGAGAATTCTCTATCCGCTTGACAATGTGGTCCGAAAACCCACAATAAAATAAAAAGGCCCCTCAGGTGTTGGCGCACCCAAGAGGCCTTTGCACTACACTCCGAGGAATGCAGTCTTTGCAACAATAGTGTATCATCTCTCGGGGCGATAGTCAATCAAAACGGCTCATTTACGAGCTTTTTTCTCATGGGAGGATACTACTATGGCTAAGTACAAAAAACGTGCCGACGGATACTACAGAATATCTGTGGACATCGGCTATGACGAAGATGGAAAGCGCATCCGCCAGGATATCCGCGCAAAGACAATCAAAGACCTGGAGCACCTGATTGCAGAAGCGAAACGCTCCAAGCAAAAAGGATATATCCCGCCGAAGGATTTAACCGTTGAAGACTATGCTCGGCGGTTCCTCAATACGTACAAGATAACGAAAGAAGAAAACACAAAGGTCATGTACGAGAACTCGCTACGTGCTCATATTGCACCTACCATTGGATTCATCAAGATGAAGCACCTATCGGCTACAGACGTGCAACAGCTTATCAATAGCCGCGCAGATCGTAGACGAACGTGTGAAATCATATTGATGTTCATCGGTCAGCTGGTCGAGCGAGCAAGAAAAGACGGAGTGACCGAGATTGACGCTACCGATGGAGTGGAGCTTCCTCCGGATACCAAACAATCTACAAAGCGACCCCTTACCGACCTCGAAAAAGAGGCTCTTGTTTCCGCTACCATGCCACTCCGAAATAAAGCCTTCGTGTATATCCTCTATGGATGCGGAGTGCGAAGGGAAGAAGCTCTCGGATTGCGCATGCGTGACATTGACATAAAAGCGGAATTGCTACACGTCCGCCAGGTTGTTGTTTTCCCCGACAACAATGGTATCATAAAGAACGTGCCGAAAACCGAAGCGGGATTCCGTTCTGTGAATATCCCTTCCGCGATTCTGCCGACGATACGAAAGTACATTGCATCTCTTTCGACAATAGATCCCGATGCGCTGCTGTTCGCTGACAAGCGTGGGAACCCTATATCGAAATCAATGTACCGCGTGATGTGGAAGAATATCATCAAGGCAATGAACTCAGCTGTTGCCACAGAAGAAGATGCGGAACCGATACAAGGATTGACCGCTCACATCTTCCGCCACAACTATGCGACTCTATTGTTCTATTCGGGAGTGTCCGTAAAGAAGGCTGCACAGCTCATGGGCCATGCCAACATCAATATGATCATGAGAATATATGCCCACCTGGATGAGCAAAAAGAGAATGCTGTAGAGAAGATAAATCTCGCCGTAAAACTCGGCTAAAAAACACGCGAACCGGTAGCGATTTTGCTGCCGGTTTTTTGTATCTAAAGTGCTATTGGTTTTCCGCCATTTTTTCCGCCATTTTTCCGCCATACAAAATAATCCAAAAGCATTTGTGCTCATTTGGCACTTTGTTTCCGCCATTTTTCCGCCATAGAAATACGAAACTTTGAGCAACTTTGAGAAACTTTGGTAGGCACGCAAGATGCAATTCCGAGCAACAAAAAAAGCCGCAACCCCTAGAAGTTCTAAGGCTTGCGGCACATATTTTATCACTGAAGCATGCGGGATTCGAACCCGCGACACCTTGATTAAAAGTCAAGTGCTAAATGCCCTATTTCCAAGGGTTTGCGAGGGTTTTTTCCGCCATTTTTCCGCCATAGGAATCATAAACTTTGCCCAACTTCAGCAAACTTTCCGCTAGCAATTTACCTTTGTGCAATCTGTATATTTTCCTCTCAAAACTTTGTGCATTACGCCAATTGTAGTATACGTCAATTGTGGTATAATAGACTCACAAGAAAGCGAAAGGAACACCGCAGGGTGAGGGACACGGACATGAAGGTATACGCAAATGGCAAGAAGGCATCGGAAATCAGCAAGGCAGATTTGGCTCCCATCTACAAGGCAGCAAAGAGCGGCGAATTGAAAGTCGAGAAGTGGTTCATGAGCGAACTTTACAACCTGGCTGATTACTACGGATACGATGATAACCGAAGCATGGAGTGGAGCGAATCTCAGGTTCGTAGAATGCTTGCAGAGGAAGACAGACAGGCCGCCATCAACGAACTCACCGAGAAGTGGTTCCGCGAACTCAGCAACAAGAATAAGAAAGCAGCGGACAGAAGTTTTGTCGCATAGGAAGGAGAGTTGATATGGTAGAAAAAATTTATGCTGTATTGATTAGCAAGGGCAAGGTGGCAGCAAGGGTACAGATTGGAACAGCGGAAATGGATGATGATAAGCGCATTAGCGCACGGAAGTATGATGAGCTCCACAGGGAAGCTCGCAAGCAGCCGTGGGACATGGGCCGTCCGAACAGACGTATTGAGATGCAGACCGAGTCAGGACTCGTCCCCAATTTCGGTGGTTATCCTGCATCCGGCATAAAGGCATTTGTCTCGTTCGTTCCGAAGGTTGAGAGACAGCCTATCCCGTTGAATGAACTCCTAATCGAGAAGAAAATGACCACCATCGGACTTTCGAAGCTCACCGGAATCTCGTCGAGAACCCTTGAACAATATCGTTCCGGGAATCGAGGCATGAGCCTCGAAAACGGCTGCAAAATCGCCGAAGCATTGAACGTACATCCAAGCGAATTATTGAAGGAGCAGGAATAACCCCTGCTCCTTTTATGCATATATGCGCAGACGTTCCACCGCACGCTCCCGTGCTTTCTCCCGTCCGTTCTCCGTTCTGATTGCCGCCACATGGTCCTCTACTACCGCCATATAACGCTTCGTGAACTGCTCCTCATATTCGGCTCGGTTCTCTCGGAGTTCCTTTAGTATTTCACTCGGCTTGTGCCGGAATGAAACCTCGTTTTCGAAGGCGCTCAGCTCCTCCGCCAGCTCCTCTACTCTGCGCAATTTTTGATAAAATATTCTCGGGTTCCTCGTCGTCTGTAGAAGCCTATATCCGTCGTACAGCATTCGCACCTTACTTGCTATCGTCTTGTACATAAACCCACCTCCACGAAGAGTATAGCATGCGTGAGGGCATAAAAAAAGAGGCAGGGTCGAAACCCTGCCATCCTTTACTTCAAATAGGTACCGCTTGCCCACTGATCTGTGCCGATGCGCCACCATCCGCCCGACTTCTCGTAGCCGATTACGGTCTGCCCAACCTTTAGCGTGCGTACCACCGCATGCTCCATACCAGGACCCTTGCGCACGTTCAGCGCTGTACACTTGGTAACGGTCAGCTTTGTGCCCTTTGCGACCTTCAGGTACTTAATCGGCACCCACGATACCAGCTCGGCAATAAGCGCTTCCCCGTTCTTCACGTCCTTAACCTTGAATACGTCGCCGTCCGTATACTTCGGCGGCACGGGCACGCCCTTGTCAGCACCGCCATACACAGCGCCTTTGGAAATGGTCACGAGGTCGCCTCCCTCAACGGATGCGCTCGATGTGGTTGTGGTTGTTGCACCGGTGCAACTCGTGTAATCAATCCAAGGAAGATAGCCGGCCTTTTTCCAAGGCTGCTTCTTGATGCTTCGGAGCACAATCTTGCCCGTCTTGGGAGATGTCTCGTAGACGTTCTCGGCATCCTTTACAAGACCCACATGACCATCGAACCAAATGACCATACCAGCCTTGACCTTGCTGAGGTCGGCTACGACTCCGGTGCATTTCGCAAAGAAGCTGTTTGCATTAAGATCAGGAACTTCGTTTGACTTGTATGTACCGCATTTGCCAGGGCGGGAACCCCACAAGATGCCCTTCAGTGCGCATACGCAATCGAATCCCTGATGACCGAGCTTCGTCAGCAAATACTCATACCATGTTCCATTGTAATGCGGGCATGCGCTGTCGTACCACTCCGTCATGCTTTTGCTCTGCTTGCGCTTCGAGGTCAAGAGGCTCTTGGTCAGCTTCTGTCCGTAACAACCCTTAGCATAGACATCGTTCTTCGCCTCGATAAATGCATCGAGGATGCTCATAAATTCCTTAACCGACAGCATTGAAGTCAGCCTCCTTTTTCACAATATCGAGAATGAGATTCCACACAGCGGATGCCCCTGCTGCCACTGCTGCCACAACCACAGCGCAGATTACAGCGCCCTTATCGGTTGCATTTGCAATGTCAGTGAACTGTACCGTCGAAAGCACACCAACCG
This sequence comes from Lachnospiraceae bacterium, assembly GCA_045597165.1. GTDB lineage: Bacteria > Bacillota > Clostridia > Lachnospirales > Lachnospiraceae > ISDg. The sequence goes on from JAZODS010000131.1 coordinate 11,474, forward strand.
CCGCCTGAACGAAGGTCTTTGCGCATCTCGCAGCGATGTCACGCCATCCGATTCTCCGAAGCTTCATTTTGATTCTGTCCCAAAGTGTCAACTTGATTTCTTTCATGTCTCTCCCTTCTCCGCTCTCTGCAATATCTGCATGGGCGGTTGCGTCTTTCGCAATAATCATAAAAAACGCAGCCACTGGACGTAGGCTGATATCGCCTTACCGTTCTGTAGCTGCATCCTTTACCTTTCATATTATCTTCCTCCCTAGGGAATCACTTCCCATGTTTGCACCTCGCGGTAGATCTTATCGATAAACGAGTTGCCCTTGAGGGCTTTATAGGCTTCATACAAAAGCACAAAATTCTCGTATTCGTATTGCCTAATTGTCTCCTCTTCGCGGTGCCGGTAATAGATCCGGAGCATTTCGCTGCGCAGCTGGCACTTCTGCCCGTTCGCAATCTTGCTTACTGACAGAACAACCGGAGTAATCACTCCGAGGAGGACCCCAATCTCTCCGAGGAGGGTTGCAATTGTTACAATGTCCATTGGTGTGCCCCTCCCTTAATCATTATGTATCACTTCTTGCGTTTCGTAATTGATGGTCAAGGAATTCTTGCCTCTCAAATATCTATCGCAATTTGCGCCAATACGAATGATTTTAAGAGTGCTGCAACTCGTGTCTATAACGACAATGTTTGCAAGGTCGTGGCTTCGCTCACCCCTAACTCTTAATACCTCGCTGTTAGCGTTACAACTTGCGAATCCGAAAGCGTCGATTGCAACAAACATCTGCTGTGGGTATTCGGTGCTTCGTGCGACTATATCATTGTGGTAATGTCCACAGATGTAACAAGCAAATTTACCGCCGCCATCGATAAATCTTTGTACAACCGGCTCGAATGTTTCATTAAACGCGATATACGAATCAACGTCTACCGGAGTGAATGTCGTGTCGATTTTCACGAAGTTATTCAGCGGATAGTGCTTTGCGATAACTACTGTATAACCTGCCGCCTTTGCGCCATCTAACACGCCTTCAAGCCATGTCAACTGCGTCTGCATTGCGGTTCCAGGCAAGACATCGTTCAGCGCGATAAGGCGTACATTTTTTGCGGCATAATCTTTGTAGTAATAGGTATCATCCGCATTGTGCGTTACTCCCCATCTAGCAACATTCGGGGCAATATATCTCTGATACTGCGTGTTCCCGTCAACGTAACCGGAAGTGCCTGTGAATGCGTCGTGGTTGCCAATCGTCACAAGGTAGTCTTTTGCCGGCTCGAAGTCACAAAAGAACGAATAGTCATCGTCAATATCGTTATATACAATGTCTCCCGTTGCAACAACGTCATCAATCTTGTCCATAATTTCTGCATTGAGCTGCGACAGTCTCTCCAAACACTCTGCATCTGCGTGAATATCACTGATATGCAAAAGCATGAGAGGTTTTGTCTGCGAGAGATATTCATTTGTAGCAACCGAAAGTGGCTTCGATGCCTGTTGAAGAAGTGTGCGCACATTCGGGTTCATAGCGTTAATGTCCGAACCGCCAGCGCCAAGCAACTGCTCAAGGTGTGCCACCCGCTTGGGAAGTGTATCGTTTCGGGTAATGCTGATATGCGATACGAGCTCTCGCGCAGGAATCTGTGCGCTTGTGTTTTCGGTTGCCATTCGGAGCAATATCAAATACTCGCCGTCTGCCTCAATCGTATAGGAAGCGGTTTTCCATCCGGCGCTAACGTATTGCCCGCCTACAATCTGTACAGGGCACACCGCAACCACGCCGTCGGTATCTATCACATATCCCGCCTTTAACGTCATCGGTGCTTTCGTTCTTGCGCGAAATACCTCTGCATCGTTATACGACACAGAATTTCTATCGTTCGCTACATAGAAACCACCTATTTCGAAGCGATCATTGAGCAATAAGAAATTGTCCGTACTGTCCGCCAAATACTCAAAGTCATTCTTGATGTCCTCTATATCTGCGGCAACCTCCGTTTCGCCCTTAATGTCAACAGCATAGGCAACCTCGAATGGAACAGCTATAGTAGAGTTAGTTCCGTTGCGAACAATAATTCTTACAAGCGTCTCGATGCTTCTTTTCACAATCGTTTTTGGATTGCCCCATGCATAGGCCTTCAAGAAGCTCTTGTTTGCGTCATATACGAAAGCATACATCTGATACCCATCGGGGGCGGTTATGGTTACCTTGTCCGTTTCCCCAAAAGGAACAAAGTCCGATACAAGGTAAGCGGTATGTGCTTGCTCAACGCCTGTTCCCGATAGGCTTCCTCTCTTCCACGATGTCAGGTGTCTACTATAGACTCCCGAGCTTGAGAGGTTCAAATCTTCAGCGTTTGCGTTTGCTTGCGCTTCTATGGCAGAGGTATTTCCGCCTAGCTCTTCTTTCATCTTCCGGATTGCTTCTTCATTCGCAGTGATGCCGTTCTCCATTGCAATAAGTTCTGCCGCCTGTAGTACATTGCCATCCTCAAATCCTTGCTTTACGTATGCCATGTTTTATCTCCTTCCCAGTACCATCTGCCCAAGGATTCCTCTTCCGAGCACAGACGTACTGCGCGCAATGTTCGTAACTGCTCGCACTCTTCCTTGTGGCCTCATGCGCGTTTTAATTGGCGCCGCTCCCATACTGCACGAAATAGTGCCCACCGCGTCAATTCTGCCTTGGATTGCTCTCATATCACACCTCCGGCAACAGTTTGAAGCCACGATCATATGCAATCGTGTATTTATTGCCCTCCGTTTGAAGCCGTAATGAATAAACGTATTCGCCAGGCATAAGTGCTTCCGTATCTTCCGGTTCCAAGTCAATTTGGCTTGTGGAGGTTACGCTCTTTTCGAGCACCGCGGCACTACAAGGCTTCTTTGGGCGAACCTTTAACGTAAGAATATCGCCCTCCTGTACCTTGTAGTCAGAAGCGGTCGCTTCGTTGTAGATGTCAATCGGCAAATGCGCTGTATCGCCCTTTACGAGCTCGATATTGCCATGTCTATCAATAATCATATCTGCCTCCTATACAAGGTCGGTCATCTTGACCGTTGTTCGCCCGAATGTGCATCTGTCGTTCGATGGATTCATCAGGTCGTAATTGAGTGTGATAATCGGCGTAGCTCTCTGCTCGGTATTCCCGTCAACTGTCCTGCGATGGAAGAACGGAATGTATCGCATGTCGAAATACCCACCGTCTACAAGGCCGTAATCGAAGGCTTGTACATTTACAAGCGCCCTAGCCTCTGCAGCTCTGCTGATGTATGCATTGCCGTAAGTCTGTAGCAGTTCCGTTGTCCATCCATCTTCACGATCGGGAGCATCAATGTAGTGCATGCGCCTATAGCTGAAGCCTTGTCCGTCCATCCACTCGGTGTTTCGTATAACCGCTGATACGACCCCGCCGCTTTCGCTCTTTCCGCTCACGTGCAATTCAGTGAATCCATCCTTGCCTACCGTATCCATCTTCCAGCTGAGAAGGTTCTTTCCGTACTCAATCGTGAGAATCTCTTCGTCAGGCGCGTGGAATTTTCTCGCCCCGTAGTATATCTTCCCGTCCTCTTCGACGAGTACAGCCTCTCCCATCGAGGACCCCAAAGCGCCTTGTCCCGAGAGCATTTGCAATGCAACGTCATATAGGCTCGTCGGCTTGTCAAATGTCGTGGTTATCGCCACATCGTACGGAATCATAGTTTCGTCAATCGCATCTATCACAATTGTGTTGAAACCTTGATTATTGCCCACTGCTGCCATTCGGTTGTACGTGTTCATGATATTGAGCATGACATCATGAAGTAGTCCGGAATACGTGACATTGCTGATGTAGATGTCCTTGAGGTATCCGAGAAGGCCTTCGCACACAATCGTTTTTTTGTGTTCGTGGGTCTCGGTAATCTGCATGACCTTTCCTCGGAAGAGAATGTGGTCATTGTGATATACCCTCAGCTCGGTGTCATACAGGGCGAACGTCGAATATTCGGGATGCGTGTGGTCAATCATAAATGTGAACTTGCTCGGTTCGTTGACCTTCTTCTCGACCTTACCGGAGAGAATGTGCCGCTCATCCGACAACACATCGAATTCCCGAATGTCGAGCTCTTCATTGTTGACCAAGATTTGCTTGGTTCCTTCGACTCGGTACATGTCCCCTCCTATAATGTTTCAATCTCGTACTCTGCGTGTATCGTCGCATCCTCCGATGTCGTGATGACTAACTCGGGTGTGTTCGAATCAATCTGCACAAGGCCATCGAATTCCGCAATCGTGTGCGTCTCGGCAAATGCTCCGTACTCCACAGAAACGCTCATATCCGCATTTTCGCTCTTGAGGCGAAGTGTTCCGCATTTGCGTCCGAATTCGTCGAGAATGAACGTCACAGGCATGCCAGCAAGGCAACGTGCGTGACCGATTACGGTCTTAATTCCAAAAGGCTTCGCATCCACCTTAATCGATACTTTCATTTCTCGGCCGCTGCGATCTGGAGCGCTAACCGATACTCGTCCTTCGTATTTCGTGAATGGGTCGATTGATAACACAATCGTTTGCCACGTTCCATGCAGCGATGCAATCCTGCGCCATGTGTCTACCCATTCGCTTGTCTTTCTGCACCACCGAGAGAGGTTAATCACTATCGAGCGATTGTCGTACATCACACGACCGGTCACGCTCTCAGTGAGGTCCACAATGCCATCCACTCCAAGTGGCTTCGCTGTAATTATGCGCGGAGCCGGAACTCCGACTTCTTCATGCGTCACTACCCATCCATCAGCGGACGGGTAGTAATCGCCTATTCTTGTGATTGTCATATGCCAGTCTCCTTAATCCATCCGAGCTGCTGATTGATGCCTGGTGCCAACAACTCAGCAACCTTCTCGCCATCTAAGTACAGACCCATATCGCCGAGCTTCTCGGAGATTGCGTTGAGGATAAGCAGCACCGGCAACATTGCGCGTTCAACACCGCCCTCGATACCTTCCACGATCATTGCGTTATTCGCAACTGCGGTTCTTACTGTACCGCCTACGGAGAAGCCACCGACGAGCTCTCGGTCGTTCGCTCGGAAAAGTCCGTTCTCCGGCATACCACCTTCCTCGAACTCGGGAATGTCTACGTGCTTAAGGTTGAAACCGAACGATTCTCCGCCGATGCCAGGCACCCAATCGGGCACCTTGATGCTGATGAGATTCAGCGCATCTACGATGAAATTGACTACGGTTTCAACAACCGATGCAATGCCATTGAAAATGCCAGCAAATACGTCCTTGATGCCTTCCCATGCCTCTTCCCAATCGCCTTGGAAAACGTCTGTGATGAACGAAATCAAGCCTTCGAAGGTCTCTTGTACGCCCTCGATGAGCGGAGACACCGCCTCGATTGCTCCGCCAAAAACCACATTGAATGCATCGGCTATGATGTCAATTGCATCATCCAACGGTTCCAGCGCGGTTGATATGAGTGTGCTAATCACTGATGTAAGCGGCGTGATTGCCAAATCAATGATGTCGCATATAGGCTGTAGGATTGCCACCACCACTTCGAGCAATGGATTCAAAAGCGCAAGAATCGGCTCGAGAATCGGTAAAATCGCCTGGATCAATGGCAACAACGTCGGCAATATCGTCGAGACGATTTCCATCACAGGCGGAAGAATCTCTCCGATTATCGCCGATAGCAGCGGAAGAATACTGCTCGCTATCTCCGAGATGAACGGAATCAGCGAAGTCAGCAAATCAATCGCCACCGGCAATATAGCTTCTACCACTTCCATGAGCGGCGGAAGCAACGACTCGAGCATTGAAACGAGTACCGGTGCGAGCTGGTCGAACAGCTTTTGAATGGTCGGTAAGTTTTTGATGATAAGGTCGACGATTTTATTGAGAATCGGCATCACTGCGGAACCGAGCTTGGCGGCCATTGCTCCAAGCGAATTCTTCAAATCGGCCATCAGATCGCCGAACTGTACACCCGAGGAAACCGCATCCTCTTCCATCACGACACCGAGCTCATGTGCTCTGTCGGTCAGCGCTTGGATGCCTTCCACGCCCTGATTCAGCATGTTCGCCATGTTGACGCCGCTTTTACCGAAGAGGTCATTCGCAAGTGCGCTTCGCTCTGCGCCTTCTTCCATCGACGCCAATGCATAAATGGCATCGTTCATCATCTGCTCTTGGCTCTTCATTTCGCCATTTGCGTCATAGATGGATACGCCCAGCTGTTCGAAGGTCCCTGCAGCTGTCGCATTGCCATTTGCCGCATCCACCATGAGATTGCTCAGGGTCTTCATGCCGGTGCTCATGGAGCTGATGTCCATGCCACACTGTCCCATCACGTAATCCCATTCCTGATATGCGGTCGTGGAGATTCCCATCGCATCCGAGCCTTTGTCGATTGCGTCTGCGGTCTCTGCCGCTGAACTGGCAAGGCCAATCATTGATGTAGCAGCCGCTGCCGCTCCCGCTGTGATTGCCGCTCCCCATTTAGCCGCTGTTCCGACGCCCGCCGCGATTGTCTTTCCGACGTTCGTCGCGTTCTTGTCGGTTTTCTGTAGTGACTCATTCGCCGCATCAGCGTCAACGAAGATTGTGCCGACGAGCTTGAAAAGGTTCGCCATGCGTATCCTCCCTTCTATCCGATAATGCTCTTGACTAGGTCAAGGCATTCTTTTTTCGTCTTGAATCGCTTCGGGGTCAGCTCAGCGCAAAACGCATCGAACGTCATAGTCTGCTGATATCCTACGCACCACCGCATGAACAACTTGTCCTTGTCCCTTTGCTTCAGTGCTTCCCTGATCAGGCGGCAACCATGCTCTGCATCCATCTGCAAAATGGCTGATGCGCCGCTCCCGTAGCGGGAAAAAAGCAAGTCCTCAATTTCTACTGAGGACCTGCTCCCGATAAAAAATCTTTCATTGTCTCCTTGACGGAATCTTTAACCACCTCGGGGAGTAATCCCTTGATGATTTCAATCGTCTCATCGACGGGCAACTGCTTGATTTCGTCGGCGGTATACTTGCTCTTATTCGCCAAGAATGCATATGCCTTTTCAGCAACGCCCTTCTTCGACAGTCTGCCGAAGATTTTAACGAAGGCTATAACTCCCGTCTGTTCTGCGGAGCGCCCTGTTGTCGTGAGCTCTGCAATCAAGTCTGCGATGTCCGCTTCTTCAATGATGCCCGCAATCAAGGTTACATCTTCTGTGGTAAGCTGGTGCTTTGTCTTCATGTATTATTCCTCCTGTTTCTTCGGGTAATAGATATCAAACGGCGGCTCGAAAGAAGCACCAACCTCGGTAGGCTCATAGTGGCCGATGAAGTTTGCTTCAAGCACTGCGTTCGACTTGTCTGCCGGTGTGAACTTAAATCCGCTGTCGCTCAGGCCATTGTAAACCTGGATGATGACAGGATTCTCGTTACCGCTGAGGCAACCTACCCAAGTAATGTTCTCGACATAGTCCTCGTCCGCAACATAGCCGCGACCGGTAATACGAACGTAATTCTCGTCGCTGTCGTCAACCACAGCTGCGCCAAGAGCGGCTGCAATGCTTTCCGGAGTAACCTCCAACAGCTTCGCCTTGATATTAACATCCCATCTTTCGATGTCCTTGAGGCCCTTAACTTCGCCGATTGCACCATCGACTTCGATGCTACGATACGTAGCAACCGCATTGAACTCGCCACCACCGGACGTAGCTCCAAGGAGCTTGCCGCCAGCCACTGCCGTAGCGTAGGTATCGGTTCCAACCTCGAAATTCTTAAAAAATGCTCCGGAATCGAGAAGCAAACGCTCCTTCGTCTCCCTAGTGAGTCCGCTATACAGCTTCTTCATAAATCGTTTCCTCCTTGAAACTAGTTATAGACGAACAAATCAAACACCGCGCGCACTCTGCGAATGCCAGGTGTCGTATCGGGGATGTGACCCCTTACACCGGCAAACAGTGCACAATGTTCTTTGTCCGTTGTGATGACCGTTGAGGTCAATGCTTCTTCAATCGAATCCATGTCTGCATCAGCTCGTGCATACGATTGATACATATCCCACACGTTGACTTCCAACGTGCCCTCTTTTACGCCGGGGGATTGGCTCTTGATATCAATGCTGAACTCCGCATAGGGATATTCCGCATGCTGAGGAGCTTCCGCATGGTACACTGTAGTGATACCGCTTAAACTCTCTTTGATTGCTTTTACGATGTCTTTGGTCACGCGTCTCCCTCCTCTTCATAATCTCCTTCGTGAATCAGCGCTTCTATCTCCGTGTCGTCTCCATCGAGTGCCGAGAGGTACTGGCTTTGAATCTTTATGATCTCGGCCACATTGTTCTCAACACTGTTCTGTAGAATCTTCAGCTTCGGAACCCTTCCATCTTTCGTTCCTACCTCTTGGAAGTAAGCATAAAAGCCTTCGGGCGACTTATCTCCGTTTCGGAGACCAATGTCTACACGTGGGAATTCGGTTCGGGCATTTGACCATACTTTATAGCTCGTTGCCTTTCCCGCCGCGCCGGTACGCCGTTTGAAAACGGAATAGAAATTCTGTTTGAACTGAGCCTTAACATACTTGGCAACGTCTCGCAGCGCCGCGCGTGTCAACTCGTGGATGTAATACTCGCACTTGTCGCACTCGCTTGTGTATGTGACATTGCCATTTTTAACTTTGATGACTGACTTAGGTGTCGGCATTGCGAACACCTCCGTATACCGTCAACTCAATGGCATTCGTTACCGTTCGGAACGTGCGCAGAATCTTATATTGCATGCCCATCCACCGAACCAGCGGCTCATTTTTATACTCGAGATAATCCGCAAGTTCGAATTTCAGCTCGGGTTTGTAGCCGGAAGTGGCTGCTTGATAAAATTCGCTCTGTCCGATGCTCTTTAACTTTGCCATGACATCGCGTTCGGATACGTTCATAATCTCATCGCCATTGGCGTCGTACTCGCCGCTCGCTGTAAACTGGATTAGGGTTATCATCTCAGTGTACATTGTGGTCTCCATCGAGAGAGAGGCTATCTCTTAACCGCTCATAAGCGATGCGGTAACGGTCTGCCTGATTCTCATAATTGCAAATCCACCGAGCATAGAGTTTGACCGCTTGTACGATGAGCGGGTCGCTCTCCACCTTACTGTCAATCGTGCCATCGGAGGAATACACACGTACGCCCACCCGATGCATGTCCGCGAAACATGCGTTGATGCAATCCTCAATGTCTGTATCAAGCATATTGTGCGTGATTCTCAGTGCGGTCTTTACCTTTGCGATCATATTCGTGTTCCTCCTAAAATGGAGGAGGGTTTCCCCTCCTCCTTAGATTCATCAGTCAACAGCAGGAAGAGCTACTACGAACGCATTCTTGTCAGCGGGCTTACCGTCAGCAAGTGCGAGTGCGCGGTATACTACGCTACCATTGCGGAAGCCTACAGAAGCATCTGCGGATACCTCGGGCGCCTTGCCGAAGTTGAACTTGTACATCTTCAAATCGCCGAATACGATTGCATCGCCAGCGTTGTCCTCGATAACTACCGGATAGCCGAGGATGTTGAACTTGCCGGGTGCCTGAGCATCAGCAACAACTACGCGGTTACCGCTCTGGTCTTCCATGCCAAGCAACTGGCCGTAGAATACGGTGCGGGAAGCAACAAAGGAAGCATTCTTTGCGTACTTGCTCGGAAGAGCACCGATGATAGCCATGAGCTCTGCCCACGTCATCTTTGCAGAGTAGTTTGCGGTGTTCTCAATCACACCATCCTTGAGAATACCGGTTGCCTTGTTCACGCCATTGCCATTAAGGATTGCGGATGCAACAGCGGCGGAAATCTTGGCTGCGAGTGCAGATACAAGCCATGCCTCGAAAGCATCAATGGAGAGTGCCTGAACATTAGCGGTAATCTCGATGGTCTTAATGAGCTTGTATGCGTTAAGGGTAACAGCAACGAGATTGTCCTCGGAATCCGTTGCAGCGGTACCCATCTCAAGCCAAGAAGCATCAGCGGATGCGTCCTCAACTGCGTAGGATACGTTGCCGGGGATGTAGGTCACATCAACAGCATTGATGATAGGGTAGTTATCCAATACGCTCACGATCTTGTTCTGCGTAACGGTGGGAATGGTTGCTCCAGCCTGCATTGCAGCTCTCTCCTGCGTATCAAGCTCCTTGCCCTGCAGGTTCTTCAGCCATGCAGCGCGATACTCCATAGAGTTTACATCGTACATTCTTTCTTCCTCCTTTTTTTCAATTACCGGATTTCCGGCATCGAGCCCTGCAATCTTCTCGAGGCTCTTCATTCTGCGCTCCTGGGTGTCGATGATCTGCTTGCGCTCCTCCAAAAGCGTGTCCACTTCATTCGAGAGTGCTTCAATATCTGCACCCTCTGCGTCCATCTCTGTGCGAATTGCACTGAGACGCATTTCAATCTCATTGATTCTCATCTTAGAATCCTCCTAACTTCAGCTTCAGTGCTAATTTTTCGCGATTTCGCAACTCCTGCGCCATTCGCTCAATCTCTCCGTCTGCGAATGCTCTCGCGTTTATGCTAGTGCTGTCGTTTGCGGGAATGCTGACAGCAGAAACATCATAGATTTTCTTGATTTTCGTGTACACGATTGTTCTCGTGTCCTTGTCGAAGCGATACTCCAACGGAACGAACGCCCACGACATCTTCGTGATAAGTCCGGCCGAAATATCTTCATACAGCTGCTTACTGCCCTCTGTGCTCGACAGATCTGCGGCGATGAACAAGCCTTCGTCGTCCACGTTAAGATACAGCGTGTTGTTCGACTGTCTCGCATACACTCGTCCGGAGTGGTCGTACTGCATTATGACATCAGACATATCACACCCAACGAAGCAATCACGTTCAAAACGCTCGTGTACAGGGCCCTCACTTGTCTCGTAAAGAACATACGGCTCGAACCTTGCCGCATATCCTTCAACGTAGTACGCTGAATCAAATCGCTTCTCACTCTTCGGCTGTGTTGCCATTATCATCGAGCGGTACTCTCTGTTCGCTACCTTCGGCATCGTCGTTTCCTCCTTGATAATTTTCTGCAAGGCCATATTCCTTGCGGATATAATGCTTGTCTCCGCCCTCGATCGGGGACATATTGAAGATTTCAAGTCCCTGATTGTGCGTCAAAAAGCCTCGGTCAAATAACTGCGTTACAGTGTTCAGCTTTTCTGCATTCGTCAAATACTGAAGTCTGTTCGCTGTGAAAATAATCTCGTTGCCGAATGCGACCTCATGGTCGGAGAAGGTCATATTCGTATGCACGAGCGACAATTCAATCGCGAATGGCTCAATCTTGCCCTCGTAGTAAGCGTTCCACTCGTTTGAGGAATACTCGTTGCGGAGAATCTTCTCGTTCGTGCCGAAGTAATCGTACACGTTGTCACGAATCATCTTCGCCTGTGCCTCGGGAACCGAGTATGGAGTGCTTTGGATCTGTTTGATTTCCTCATACTTTTGGTCGAAGAGAAGCACGCCATTGTTGTTCTCAGCGCCCAAATTCTCTTCCCGGAATCGCTCTCTCTCAGATCGCATATGCTCAGGCTTAAGCGTCTGCGCCAGCTTTGCGAGGAAGCGAAGCGATGCGGAATTCTTCACGCCCTCAATAATGCCCTGGTTCTGTGTGGACATCAAATTGAGCGTGGGGTTCAAGCAGGCGTTCGACGTTCCGAAGAGCTCGTCCATGTACTGCATCTGTGTCAGGATGCCAGCCTTTTCGAGTTCAATTGCCGAACGCCTTCCATCGCCCCAAGAGTATTGGAGGTACATCTGGCCGTCGTAATTGACAATTCTGCATTTGTTAGATGCGAGAGGATAATAACCTACCACCCTTCCCGCATAGTCATAGAGCGGAGCGATGAACGCTGTATTGTCCACCATATACACTGTCGCAATACGGTACAGATACTTCTTCGTATCCATCAGTGCATTCGGGCGATACTGTAGTGTTCGCTCCAGCTTTCCATTGTTGGCACCCCTCGTCTCGGGTTTCAACTTGGAAACGTGTGTTGCAAAGGAGTGCACCGCCGCGCGTGTCAGCTCCATCTCATAGAGGCCACCTTCGAATGACGTGAATCGCGGAATATATGCATTCATCATTCGGAAGTATTCTTCTATTCCTTTTTCCATCTTTTCTTTCTTCCGCAATGTGCGGAAATCCAAAATGCCCACGCTGTCACTCCTTTCAATTCATTTGTACAAATCTATCGCGGTTATCTCTCAGCACCTTATAAGCACAAAGCAGCGCCGCCACTCCGTCGATACGACGTCTGCGATCGCGTCCCTTAACCGGCTGAATGTTTCCATTGATGTCGGCCTTTGCTTCGGTGTTGATGAGATTCCACTTGAGGATTGGATTGTTCTCGTAAATCACATGGTGCGCTCGGAATTCGGCTCCGAGCTCCTTCATCGGCTCACTTAATGAATGGACGCCCTGTCGCACCGGTACCATCGTATTGGCGCCGAACTCGCTCTTGAACTCTCGCAACAATGTGTCGTCGATGTGCCAAGGGTCATAACCGATATACAGCGGATACAAGTCATACTTCTCTTTCAGCTCTTTGAACCAATCGAAGAAAATGTGCTTGTCGCACTTGTTGCCCGGACACGTCCGCATCAGGCCCTTTTCGATCCACAGACGATACGGAGCATTGTCGCGTTCTCGTCTATCGCCAGCTCGGTCCATCTCATCCACAACCGACTGTGGGATCCAAAACATGCACTTGACGTATATGTTCTCGTCGCCGGGGCGCTGCATTACAGCCACCGACGCATTCAAGTCCGTCGTGTCCGCTGCGTCGAATCCGCCGATGCAATAATCGAAGGTCGGCTCGATGCATCGCTCGTCGTTAAGGTCTTCGTAGCGAAGCCATGCACTCTCGGCGGTCTGCTTCATGTTGAAGTCCTTAACCAATACCGTGGGCAAAAAGCTCGGGTCGTCCTTTGCCTTCTGCACCATCTGCCTTAGGTAGTCCGCACTCTTAATCGTGCCGAGCCCCGGGTTCGCCTTAATCCATGCGTTCTCGTCTTGCCACTCCTCGATACTGTCTAGCTCGTAGATGAACGGCAAGAATCTCTTATTCTGCACTCGTCCGTAAAGGATGTCCGATGCGTATTCATACTGCGCATCGAAGATTCCCTCACGCACGAAGCCATTTGTCGTAATACAAAAAAGCAACGGTTGCTGTCTTGCTCCCATTGCTTGCTTGATCAGGTCGTATATGTCGCGGTTCTTGATCGCCGCCAGCTCATCGATAACACCGCAGTGCACGTCAAGTCCGTCGAGGCTGTTGCTGTTCGATGCAAGCGCTTTGATGTACCCGAAGTTATAAGCAAACCATAAGTCATTTGCTCTCTTGCTTATATGCTTCTTCAATAGCGGCGACTGCCGAATCATCTTGTGCGCCGCATTGAAGCCGAGCTTCGCTTGGTCTAACATCGTCGCAATATTATAGATCTGCGGAGCACCTTCGCCGTCGTTCACAAGCATGTCAATCTCGACTGCTGCCAGCTCCGTGGTCTTTCCGTTCTTACGTCCTTCGATGATCAAGCTCTCATTGTACTGACGTAGGCCATTGTCATCGACGAATCCGAATAGCGCCTGAAATCGCGCCTTTTGGAACAACTCCAGCGTCAGCGGCTCTCCGAGCTTACCGGATGGACGTCTGCAGAAGCGCTCGATGAATTCGATGTGCTTGCTCGCAGTGCTGTTGTCGTAGTGATATTCGCCCGGATTGAGGTATTGCTCCATGAGGATGTCGCTTACTCGCTTCATCTTCTCGCAAGCAACTATTTTTCCGTCTAAGATGCCACCGAAATATTCTTCGAATGCGTTCATTTTGCCTTCAAAAACTCCAATAATTCATCTTTTTCCGCTTTAGTTGATGCCGGTAATAGTTCCAAAAGCTGCTTGATAACCGTCGTATAATTCTTGACCATCACGTTGTAAACCTCAACTTCCGAGCTCTTCTTTTTGCCGTATTGGTTCTCACCGTTCCGGTATTCTTCGGTGCATCCGTATTCCTCAATATGTTCCTGCAACTCTTCGAGTTGAACAGCCATGAATGCAGCGTTGACGATCAGATGCTCGACAATATCCTTGCGCTGCTTGTCTATGTTTTTGAATATCCTCTTTAACTTTTTGAGTTCTCGGTCTATCTTTTCCCTTTTCGTCATAACTACACCCCCCCATGTGTGCATCATGCGTTATAATTAGACAAGTCGGATCGTAGCCATGTC
>JAZODS010000132.1:0-22718 GCA_045597165.1 Lachnospiraceae bacterium
TACCTCCGGTGTTCTTTCTTTGTTCTCAATATTCGTGAAAATACACTGTGGCACAATCTGCCACAGTGTATTCCCACATATAAAATTCAGTCTGTCAATCCTGCATTCATAGCCTCTTCCAGTCGTCTGATCTTACACTTCAATTTTAGGCTTAGGTTGCTCATCCAATCCGGCATATCTTCCACAACTTCACTTACTACATGTAAAAGAGTTGTGTATTCCTGCAAACGCACAAGCCGCCTCATTAACACCATTGACTGCTGTTGTTCCTCTGTGAAAGTCGTGGCACTGCAGTATCCTTCGAGGAAACTCGCTTTTGCTTCATCCATAGAAACATCTTCTATAATCTCATCAAGTGCATCTAATGCTCTAACAACATCCAATGCATACCAACAACATATTGCATCGTCAAAGTCAATCACACTGAACGACTCTTCCTTGTCATCATAGAATACATTATCCGGCTCGAAATCATAATGAATGACACCATAATCAGATGTCGATAGGGGAAGACGCTTTAATTCTTCACATACATCCTCAAACTCTTTCCTTAGAATTTCAGGAGCACCATATTTCTGAATTCTCTCTTCTATTTCGCATAGAAGCATTTTGTGATTACGTCTTTCTTCGAAACATGGATATTCCTTCATCAGTGCATGCAATTCTCCCAACGTCTTTCCGTATCCCTTGACAATTTGAAGCGTTCCTTTAATGTCTTCCAAACTATTTCCGGACACTTTTTCAAAGCAGGAAACATTGTAAATGCCCCACTCTGTATTGATTTGCCCGAAAAGTTTTCCGTCTTTCATCGATACCGGACGCATAGCAGGGAATCCCTTATCAATCAGCCATTCCATCAAACACATTTCAGATTTTACATCATCAAGCTTTTTTTCTTCTGCCGGAGACAATCTTAAGAAACAGATTTTCCCGTCCATTTTCGATCGAAACGGATAAATGGCATTTGATGAAATTCTAAAATACCGTAACATTTCATCCGCGGATTCCATGTCACATTCATAAAGCTCCATGCATTTCTTTGCTAAGTCGAAATTCTCAAATAAATATTTTAATTTTAGCATAGTACCCTTTCCGCAGGCACCTTATGCCTGCCTGTTAATATTCGATAATCACCTCTATCAACATTTTTCTTTTATCTCGGCTCATAGTTCTCATGCCGAACACCTCCTTCTATAAAAAGAATTTTAACTCTTCAACATCAAGTCCCCCTAATTATAGCACACCATCTCCAATAACTCCATTGCTTTTTCCTTATCAACAATAATCAGAGGCGTGTCACGCCCCCGCCATACTCGCTGAAGATCAATGCTCTTCGGAGCTTTGCGTACAGGATTACTACGAACCCCAGAGTAGGAAACTCGCAGTAAAGCTGCTCGTATCAACTCTTGCGCTCCTACGTAAGCAAAACCGACCAACAAAAAAGCCCCTGAAGAGCAATGCTCTTCGGGGCTTTGGCGTACAGGATTACTACGAAACCCAGAGTAGGAAACTCGCAGCAAAGCTGCTCGTTTCAACTCTTGGTTTCCTACGGAAACATGAGCACACAAGAAAAGGCTCCAGGAGAATAAACTCTCCGGAGCCTTTGTTTGTGTACTCTGTTTCGTAGTAATCCTTATCTCTTGGAAAACTGCGGAGCTCTTCTTGCTGCCTTCAAACCGTACTTCTTTCTCTCCTTCATACGAGGATCTCTCGTGAGGAATCCTGCCTTCTTTACTACAGGACGAAGCTCTGCGTCTGCCTTGCAAAGTGCTCTTGCAATACCATGACGGATTGCACCTGCCTGACCGGAGAAACCACCACCACGTACGGTTACGATTACATCGTACTTGTCTGCGGTCTCAGTCAAAGCGAGGGGCTGACGAACGATAACCTTCAAGGTCTCAAGACCGAAGTAGTTGTCGATGTCTCTCTTATTGATAGTAATGTTGCCCTTACCAGGAAGTAAATATACTCTAGCAACACTGCTCTTACGTCTTCCGGTTCCGTAAAACTTAACATTTGCTTTTGCCATTGTTGTAAATCTCCTTTCTGATAAATTAGAACGTCAATGTCTCAGGACACTGTGCTGCATGCGGGTGCTCTGCGCCTGCATATACATGAAGCTTCTTGATCATGCTTCTGCCAAGCGGTCCCTTAGGAAGCATACCCTTTACTGCAAGGGTGATAACATCCGTAGGCTTCTTTGCGAGCATCTGCTTGAGAGTGGTCTCTCTCATTCCACCCGGATAATCGGAATGGTTGTAGTAGATCTTCTGGTCCAGCTTCTTGCCGGTAACCTTGATCTTTGCAGCATTTACAACAATCACATTGTCACCCGTATCAATATGAGGGGTGAATGTGGGCTTGTTCTTACCTCTTAAAACCTTTGCAATCTCAGAAGAAAGACGACCCAAAGTCTGTCCCTCTGCATCAACCACATACCACTTTCTCTCTACGCCGGCTGTTGTTGCCATATAACTCTTCATAGGTTGACCTCCTTAATCTTGTATCTTCTTGCGAACGCACATCGTTCACAAGCACCTGTTGCATTATACATGGTCACATGTGACGTGTCAACAGTACATTTTTATTTTTTCTCGCGTTAAAATGCATTTCATCATTCGAAATATTGCGAATTGCACTCTATTCGAGCATTTTTTCATCAATAGCGAATATAACACAGCGTCAAACCTCGTGCCGGTGCGGTCGGACCCGCCTTTGTACGGTCCTTCGCCTCCAAAATGCTCTTCACATCTTCCGGGACAAATGTTCCTTCTCCCACCTTCACTAACGTTCCCGCAATGATGCGCACCATGTTGTACAAAAAGCCGTCGCCCTCAACTCCGATGACAATCTCATCACCTTCTCGGTACACCTCGCAGCGAGTGATCGTGCGCACCTTAGACTCCACCTGTGCTCCCGCCGCGCAGAAGCTACTGAAATCGTGCGTTCCGACCAAATGCTCAGCTGCATTTGCCATCGCCTGCTCATTCAAACGAACGCGACTCGTGTGCGTATATCGGCTTCTGAGCGGAGACGCAAAGCGTCCCTCGGCAATTCGATATTCATACCGCTTACTGTGGCAATCGAATCGCGGATGGTACTCCGGCGCCACCTCCTCGGACTCCATAACGCGAATGTCCTCCGGCAGATAGCTGTTGAGTGCGTAGCAGAATTTGTCCGCGGGTATTGTCGATTCGGTGTCAAATGCGGCAACATTTCCGAGCGCATGCACTCCGGCATCGGTACGACTCGCACCGATGGTCTCCACCTGCTCACCGAGCAGCTTCTCAAGGGCAGCCCGCACCTCACCTTCAACAGTCACCGCCTGCTGCTGCACCTGCCAACCGCAATACGCCGTGCCGTCATATGCAATTGTCAATTTGATTCGTCTTGTCATGTTCCTTCTCTACCCCATTACATCCATCTGCGCAGGAAAAACAGCACTACGAGATAGACAATCATCACTCCGTATGCAACGTAATCTCTGGTTCGGTATCGCAGTGGCTTCATCTTCGTTCGTCCGTCGCCGCCACGGTAGCATCTGGCCTCCATCGCCAGCGCCAAGTCAAATGCTCTTCGAAACGCAGACACAATGAGCGGAATGAAGATCGGAAGCATTGCCTTTGCACGACGAAACAGATTGCCGCTTTCAAAATCGGCTCCTCTCGCCTGTTGCGCCTTCATAATCTTGTCCGTCTCCTCTAACAGAATCGGAATGAAGCGGAGCGCAATCGACATCATCATCGCCACATCGTGCACCGGAACGCGAAATACCTTGAGCGGAGACAGCAGGCGTTCCAGTCCGTCGGTCAGCTGATTCGGTGTCGTCGTAAAGGTCATCAGCGACGAACCGAGAATCAAAAGGATCAGACGAATGCCCATAAATGCTCCGCGGTACAGACCTTCCTTCGTAATCTTGAAGATCCACCACTGTACCAGCAACTCGCCCTTCGTCAAGAAGATGTTAAACACAACCGTGAAAAGCAATAAAAACAAAATGGGCTTTAATCCTCGTAAAATGTACCGAAACGGCACCTTCGATAGAATCACCACTCCGGCAAAGAAGGTAATCGCCGCCACAAAGCCCAAAAAGGATTGGAACAAAAACAGGCTTACGATATACATCAACGTACCGACCAGCTTTGTTCGCGGGTCAAGACGGTGTATCGCCGAATCGACCGGATAGTATTGTCCGATAGTAATCTCACGTAACATGTCCTTGCTCCTTTCTCAAGTAATCGTAGCTATTGATAGCCTACTCGCCGCAAAGCACCTCGTAGGCTTCCTCTACCGTCATAGCACTACAATCCACCGCAACTCCGGCTTCCTGCAAAGCGTGCATCAAATACGTTATCTGCGGAGCTGCCAGTCCCATCGACTCAAGCTCCTTGTAATGGCGAAATACTTCTCGCGGCACATCGTTGTATTCCAGACGTCCCTTGTTCATTACAAGCAGACGATCCGCATAACGCGCCACATCCTCCATACTGTGCGATACGAGCACAACCGTCATTCCGGTTTCCTCGTGGATTCTGTGTATCTCATCGAGAATTTCCTCGCGACCGCCGGGATCGAGTCCCGCAGTCGGCTCATCCAAAATCAATACCTCCGGCTTCATCGCAAGCACACCCGCAAGGGCTACGCGACGCTTCTGACCACCGGACAACTCAAGCGGCGAGTCCTTCCATATGGATTCGTCCGCATGCACAAGCCGCAAAGCCTCCTTTGCACGCTCCGTTGCCTCTTCCTCGGACAGACCTTGGTTCTTCGGTCCGAAGCACACATCCTCCAATACAGTGCTTTCAAACAGCTGGTGGTCGGGATACTGGAACACAAGACCGACCCTGCTTCGCAGCTCCTTTCGCGAAAAGCCCTCCCCGAAGATATCCTCGCCGTGAAACAGCACGCGTCCGCTCGTCGGCTTCTCCAACGCATTCATCAGCTGTATCAACGTCGACTTACCGGAACCGGTATGTCCGATCAATCCGATGAATTCTCCTTTGTACAGCTTTAGGGAAATGCTCTCCAATGCCGTACGCTCATAGGCCGTGCCCGGATTGTATACGTAGCCGGCCTCACAAAGCTCCAAAATCGGCTCAGAATCGCATTTTTCGGTCGCGGAGCAATATTCTAACGCACAAGGCGTAAAATGACCTTCCTGCGCCTTGTACGCATCCACAAATGCCGGTATCGTTAAGATTCCTTCATCCAACGCACATCCGGACAGTCTCAAGCGGTGCGCAAGCTCCGTCACCTGAGGCACATCGAGGTGAAGACTCATCAGCTTCTCCACCTGAGAAAATACCTGCTGCGGAGTTCCTTCCAGCGCAATGGTACCGTGATCCACTACAAAGATGCGGTCCGCATCGATGGCTTCGTTCATAAAATGCGTAATCAAAATGACCGTAATGCCTTCCTCACGGTTCAACTGATGAAGCGTCTCCATGACCTCTTGACGTCCGCTCGGGTCAAGCATAGCAGTCGGCTCATCGAGAATGATACACGCGGGCTTCATCGCCAGGATACCGGCTACCGCCACTCGCTGCTTCTGTCCGCCGGACAGCTTATTCGGAGACACCTTACGGTATTCGTACATTCCGACAGCCTTCAAGCTCTTCTCTACGCGCTCCCAGATTTCTTTTGTCGGAACGCCGAGGTTCTCGGGTCCGAAGCCGACATCCTCTTCGACTACCGTCGCGATGATCTGGTTGTCCGGATTCTGAAAGACCATTCCGGCATTTTTGCGAATGTCCCACAAATGCTCCTCGTGTCTTGTATCCATGCCGCACACAAGCACCGTTCCGTCCGAGGGATGAAGCAGCGCATTGATGTGCTTTGCAAGCGTCGACTTACCCGAGCCGTTGTGTCCGAGAATGGCTATAAACTGTCCTCTTTCCACTTGAAGAGAAACATCGCTTACGGCACGCTTTACGCCGACGACGTCACCATTTTCATCTTGCTTTTCATATTCGTAGACCAAATGGTCCACCTCGACAATGTGCATAGCAATGCTCCTCTCGTAATTTTAAAAGGCAGCGCAGTTATTCACTACGCTGCCCAACTAACTCACCTAAATGAATTATACCAGTTCGATCAACACTTCCATAGCTGCATCGCCCTTACGCTGACCAATCTTAACGATTCTGGTGTAACCACCCTTACGATCTGCGTACTTCGGTGCAATCTCATCGAACATCTTAGCAACAAGATCAACGTCCTTAACAGCCTTCTTGCCCTTAAGTTCCTTGTCAACCTTCTTTACAGGATAAAAATATGCCTGCATAAGTCTTCTTGCATGAAGTCTGGACGGGTTATCCTTCTTGATGGTCTTCTCAACTTCATCAAATACGGTAACCTTCTTGCCGTCAACAACTTCCTTTACTCTCTTGCCGTCCTTGTCCTTACGAGCAACCTTCGTCTTAACGGTGATTGTCTCATAATTATCCTTTTCCTTAACAGCAAGGGTAATCATCTTCTCTGCAATGCTGCGAACTTCTTTTGCCTTGGATTCCGTAGTAACCATCTTGCCGTTGAACAAAAGATTGGTTACCTGGTTTCTCAACAGAGCTTTTCTCTGGCTTGAAGTTCTTCCAAGTTTTCTATAGCCTGCCATGTTAACCTCCACTCTGCCGCCTGGCAGCGGCTTCTAGTATAGTATCAGCGAATACTACGGGATTAGACCAATCCTTTACTCATCGCCTAAATTTAATGATAATCCAAGTTCATTCAGCTTGGAAAGCACTTCTTCGAGGGACTTCTTACCGAGGTTTCTCACCTTCATCATGTCCTCAGAAGTCTTATTCGTCAACTCTTCAACAGTGTTAATTCCGGCTCTCTTCAAGCAGTTGTAGGAACGTACGGAAAGCTCAAGCTCGTCGATGTTCATCTCCAGAACCTTTTCCTTCTCGTTGTTCACCGTCTCAACCATGACCTCAGCCTTCTTAGCACTCTCGGACAAGTCAATAAATGAATTCAAATGCTCACTCAGTACCTTTGCAGCAAGACTTACTGCCTCATCCGGAGCCAAAGTACCGTTCGTAAATACGTCCAAGGTCAACTTGTCGTAATCGGTAATCTGACCAACACGGGTGTTGTTTACAGTAAGGTTTACACGCTCTACCGGAGTGTAAATGGAATCAATCGAGATAACACCGATCGGGAGATCATCTCTCTTGTTCTTATCAGCGCTAATGTAACCACGGCCTCTGGTGATGGTAAGCTCCATGTAAAGCTTGCTGTCAGCGCCACCGTTCAAGGTAGCAATCACCTGATCCGGATTGAGAATCTCAATGTCGGGATCTACGTGAATATCTGCTGCAGTAATAACGCCTTCACCGCTAAACTCAATGTATGCCTTCTTGGCCTCATTAGTATCACTGGTGTTCTTAATTGCGAGGCTTTTGATATTCATAATAATCTCAGTAACGTCTTCCATAACTCCCGGAATGCTACTGAACTCATGAACAACACCATCAATCTTAACCTGACTGACAGCGGAACCCGGCAAGGAAGAAAGCATAATTCTTCTCAAAGAATTACCCAAAGTCGTACCGTAGCCTCTCTCAAGGGGCTCTACGACAAAACGTCCATATTTCTTATCCTCTGAAATCTCAGCAATCTCAATTCTAGGCTTTTCAAAATCAAACATGTGCGACCCTCCTTTTGGGTATAACCAATGTGCTCCTTATTACTTGGAGTACAACTCGACAATAAGCACCTCATTTACCGGAACATCAATCATCTCTCTGCTAGGATACTCCTTAACAGTACCGGTCAAGTTCTCAGCGTCAGCTTCAAGCCAAGCGGGAACCATTCTTCCGTTCGTAACCTCGAGGATGTCCTTGAATCTCTGGCCGGCCTTATTCTTAGCCTTCTCACATACAGAGATAACATCACCGGGCTTTACAGAGTAAGACGGAATGTTTACGCGCTTACCATTTACAAGGATGTGCTTGTGGTCAACAATCTGTCTAGCCTCTACTCTCGTTCTTGCAAAACCAAGACGGAATACTACGTTGTCAAGTCTGGTCTCCAGAAGAATCATAAGATTCTCACCGGTAGTACCGAGCTTCATCTTCTTTGCACGCTCAAAGTTGTTGCGGAAAGGCTTCTCAAGTACACCATAGATGAACTTTGCCTTCTGCTTCTCTCTCAACTGCATACCATACTCGCTAACCTTCTTGCCGGCTCTAGCGAAGTTTCTGTTGGACTTCTTATCAATGCCTAATACGGTAGGCTCAATACCCAGCGATCTGCATCTCTTTAAAACAGGACCCATTTCTCTAGCCATATTCTTATACCCTCCTTATTAGACTCTACGACGCTTAGGCGGTCTACAACCATTGTGCGGAACCGGTGTTACGTCGCGGATGCTTGTTACTTCAATGCCACATGCCTGAAGGGCACGAATAGCTGCTTCTCTTCCCGAGCCGGGTCCCTTAACCATAACGTCAACGGACTTCAAGCCGTGTACCAATGCAGCCTTTGCTGCAGTCTCAGCTGCCATCTGAGCAGCGTAAGGAGTGGACTTTCTGGAACCTCTGAAGCCCAAACCACCTGCACTTGCCCAAGAAAGTGCATTACCCTCTGCGTCAGTAAGGGTAACAATTGTATTGTTAAAGGAAGACTGAATGTGTGCCTGTCCACGGTCTACGTTCTTCTTGACACGCTTCTTAGCTCCCTTTTTAGATGCTACTAATTTCTTAGCCATCACGAAACCTCCTATAAGATTTACTTGTTAATAATGATTACTTCTTCTTGTTAGCAACAGTACGCTTCGGACCCTTGCGAGTTCTGGCATTGGTCTTCGTCTTCTGTCCGCGAACCGGAAGTCCCTTTCTGTGACGGATACCTCTGTAGCATCCAATCTCCTGAAGTCTCTTAATGTTGAGTGCGATTTCTCTTCTCAAATCACCCTCTACCATCATTGTTTCATCAATGACAGCTGAAATCTTCTTAACCTCATCGTCAGTCAAATCGCGAACGCGAGTGTTCGGATCCACTTCTGCCTGAGCAAGAATACGATTGGAACTTACTCTACCGATACCATAGATATAAGTGAGACCAATCTCGACACGCTTCTCTCTAGGTAAGTCAACACCACTGATACGAGCCATGTACTTTAACCTCCGTTAATTAAATATTCGTTCGGGCATCATTGCCCCGGGGCGTTTCCCCGCCGGTCATTGACCGGATCAGCCGCTTTAAATTGTGACGACCCGATTACTTCGGAATCGAAAGATAAGCAGATAATGACTACTTATCTAAAGCAGAGTCGCCTTTCCTTTCATGGCGCTCTCCGCCCACAATATCACAATGTTTTGTCACCGAATTCACGGCGACGATTGTAACACAAAAAGCAAGTGCTATTTCTATACGAGCATAATTACTCTATGGAAACAACAATGTTGCATTGCATTGTTGCAATTAGCCTTGTCTCTGTTTGTGTCTCGGGTTCTCACAGATAACCATGATGTTCCCTTTTCTCTTGATGATTTTGCACTTTTCGCAAATAGGCTTTACTGAAGATCTAACCTTCATGGTTTTATACTCTCCTTTCTTCGAAAAAAGTCCGCTTAACATTGTATCACGTGCATTTTCAATTTGCAAGTACCTAAACTAAAAAAAGAGCAAAAATATTGCCAATTTTTTTGCCTTCTTTTTGTTCACAATGGACAAATGCCCTTAGGTGGCGCATTTTCCCGCAAAAAAGAAAACCGGACGACACTTTCGTGCCATCCGGTCCGAATCACTTATCCTTCATTGATTTGTAGGAATTACTTGTCTCTCCAAATGATTCTGCCCTTAGTCAAATCGTAAGGAGAAAGCTCCAGAGTAACCTTATCGCCGGGAACAATCTTAATATAGTTCATGCGAAGCTTACCACTGATATGAGCCAATACCTTATGACCGTTCTCAAGCTCAACCTGGAACATGGCATTCGGCAACTTCTCAACTACGGTTCCTTCAATTTCTACAACGTCAGACTTAGACATGTATTACCTCCACTTATCTTCCAAAAATAAAACGTATCGACAGCCGCATGGCAACCGATCATACAGGACTGATTGTGTAGTCAAAATGCTCGGGAGCACTCTCCCTTCGCCGACTACGGTAACAATGTAAGAATCTCCGGCTCGCCATCCGTTATGAGCACGGTATTCTCATAGTGCGCGGACAAAAGACCATCGTCGGTAACTACCGTCCAATCATCCTCGAGTACACACACATCATAGCGTCCCTCATTTACCATCGGCTCAATTGCCAACGTCATGCCGGACTTCAACAATACACCTCTTCTTCTTTGGCGAAAGTTCGGAATCTGAGGATCCTCGTGCAGCTGCGTTCCGATTCCGTGTCCGACCAAATCGCGAACACAAGAATATCCGTGAGCCACTACATAATCCTCAATTGCAGCCGAAATGTCGTACAAGTGGCAGCCTTCCTTTGCATAGCGCATGCCTTCGAAAAAGCTCTGTCGCGTAACGTCAATCAAACGCTGCGCTTCCGCGGATACCTTGCCGACAGCGACGGTTCTCGCCGCATCCGAATGATATCCCTGATAGATCAGGCCGGCGTCAAGACTTACGATGTCGCCCTCCTGAAGAATCTCATGCTTGCTCGGAATGCCATGTACAACACGGTCATTCAGCGAAATGCAGATTGAGGCCGGGAAACCGTTATAGTTCAAAAAGGACGGAATGCAACCGAGGCTACGGATCTTATCCTCGCCGATCTTGTCCAACTCCTTCGTACTGATACCCGGTCTTACGTGCTTTGCAAGCTCTTCGTGTACAAGTGCCAGCAGCCTTCCCGCTTCTCGCATCTTCTCAATCTCACTACGAGATTTGATAGTAATCGCCATAAACGTTCCTCCGACTAAAGAGTTACTCTGCCACGGACAGAATTGCCTCGATGTCCTCGAACACCTTCTGCACATCCTGAGTTCCGTCCACTGTCTTCAGGATTCCCGCATTTGCATAATAATCAATGAGCGGCTGTGTCTGCTCGTGATAAATCGTCAAACGCTTCTGAACCGTCTCCGGCATATCGTCTGCACGTACCATAAGCTCTCCGCCACAAGCGTCGCAAATGCCCTCCTGCTTCGTCGGGTTGTATACGAGATGGTACGTTCCGCCACATGCTACGCATGCACGTCTTCCGGACATTCTCGTAACGATATTCTCATCCGGTACAGCAACATCAATTGCATAATCCAGATTATCGCCCTTGTCCTCAAGACTCTTGGTAAGTGCCTCTGCCTGTGCAATTGTACGCGGGAAACCATCCAACACGTAACCACCGGCACAATCCGGCTCTGCGAAACGATCCATAATCATCTCAAGCGTCAGCTCATCGGGAACCAACAAGCCCTGGTCCATGTACTGCTTTGCCTTTGCGCCAAGCTCTGTACCGTTCTTCATATTTGCGCGGAAGATGTCTCCGGTCGAAATATGAGGAATTGCATACTTAGCGGCAATCATCTTAGCCTGTGTACCCTTGCCTGCGCCGGGTGCACCCAACATAACAATCTTCATAGTACAAATCCTTTCTTTTGTCACACTGTCTCCATCACACCGTAAAGTGCATAAAAGGGTGGAACATACCTGCTCCACCCTCCGAAATCATTCTCATACCGAATTAGTCATTCAAAAAGCCCTTGTAATGACGAACCAGCAACTGAGATTCGATCTGCTTCATGGTTTCAAGAACAACACCTACAACGATGATGAGGGAAGTTCCGCCAAAGGAAACAGATGCGTTGAACGCTCCCGAAAAGAAAATCGGCAACAGAGCAATTACTGCAAGGAAGATTGCACCGATGAATACGATGTAATTCAAAACCTTGGTCAAATACTCGGTGGTAGGCTTACCGGGACGAATACCCGGAATAAATCCACCATTCTTCTTCATATTACCTGCCACTTCAATCGGGTTAAAGGTAACACTGGTATAAAAGTATGCAAAGAAAAAGATCATAAGTACATAGAATACAGCACCAAGTGTGTACTTAAATGCACCATTTCCAAAATTGAACCAGTTCTGCGTGTTGCACATATACAGTACCTTACGCCAGAACGTCGTTCTGGAACCACTCACTCCAAAGAAGGAAGAGATGATTACCGGGAACTGAAAGATTGACATTGCAAAGATAACCGGAATAACGCCGGCCGTGTTAACCTTCAAAGGAAGGAAGGACGCATTGCCGCCAACCATCTTTCTACCCTGCATCTTCTTGCTGTACTGAACAGCAATCTTTCTCTGAGCATCCTGCAGGAGAATGATCAGTACCAACATTACAAGAACAACTGCAATAATAACTACCGCTGCAATCACACCGAATACAGGCTTGCTTGCACCCTTAATAAAGAGTCTGTAAAGGTTTACAAAATCACGAGGCAAGCTTGCTACGATATTAATCAACAAAATGATAGAAATACCATTACCAACACCGCGCTGCGTAATGTTCTCACCAAGCCACATAAGGAACGCGGAACCTGCTGTAAAGGACAACATGATCAAGAAGATCGTAATAATTCGACCATCGGTGAAGCCGGTCTTGTTGTGGAAACCAATAGCCATAGCACCGGACTCGATCAAAGCGAGAAATACAGTAAGCCATCTGGAGTACTTAGCAATCTTCTTTCTACCACTCTCTCCATCCTTCTGAATC
Source organism: Lachnospiraceae bacterium (assembly GCA_045597165.1). GTDB lineage: Bacteria > Bacillota > Clostridia > Lachnospirales > Lachnospiraceae > ISDg. Next base: position 12,677 of record JAZODS010000132.1, read on the forward strand.
TCTGCCAAACGCGGAATTGCGATGGTCAAGAGCTGCATAATAATCGAGGATGTGATGTACGGAGAAATGCTCAAGGCAAAGATGGACATCTGGCTAAGAGAACCACCGGTAAGTGCTTCAAAAAAGCCCAAATCCAAACTGCCCATGTACTGAGAAATCAAAGCCTGGTTGATGCCCGGCGCAGGGATCATAGATCCCAACCGGACTACCACCAAACAAATAAGCGTGAAAAACAGCTTCTTTCTAATATCCTTAACCTTAAATGCGTTGATGAACATGCTAAACATATTAAATCACCTCAGCACTTCCACCAAGAGCCTGAATCTTTTCAACTGCTGTTGCGCTAAAAGCATTTGCCTTAACGTTCAGTTTCTTAGTAAGTTCGCCATTACCGAGAATCTTTACGCCATCCTTCGGATTGCTGAAAAGACCCAACTCGATCATGGATTCGATGGTAACATCTGCACCATCTTCAAAACGATTCAGCATAGAAACATTAACAGAGATGATCTCCTTCGTGTTTCTGTTCTTGAAGCCTCTCTTAGGAAGACGACGGTACAAAGGCATCTGACCACCTTCGAAACCGATTCTGGGAGCTCCGGAACGAGCCTTCTGACCCTTATGTCCCTTGCCGGCAGTCTTGCCGTTGCCCGATCCATGTCCGCGGCCTCTTCTGAAATTTGCACTCTGCTTAGAACCGTCAGCCGGTCTTAACTCTGTCAAATTCATCGTGTGCACCTCCTATTCAACTTGTTAGATTTCTTCTACCTTAACTAAATGCTTAACCTGAGCAAGCATACCTCTGGTTGCCTGATTGTCCGGAAGAATGTTCGTTCTACCGAGCTTATGCAAACCAAGTGCCTCCACGGTCTTTCTATGCTTCGGAATTGCACCGATTGTAGACTTTACCAAAGTAACTTTTAATTCTGCCATCTCGCCACCTCCTATAAGTCGCTTACGGAAATGCCACGAAGTGCGGCAACTTCCTCAGGAGTCTTAAGCTCGCTCAAGCCGGCAATTGTTGCAAGAACAACGTTCTGCTTGTTATTGGAGCCAAGGGACTTAGTACGGATGTTCTTGAAGCCTGCAAGCTCAAGTACAACTCGTGCGGGACCACCGGCGATGATACCGGTACCTTCGGAAGACTTCTTAAGAAGTACAGAAGCACTACCAAACTTACCAATATAGTCATGAGGTACAGAACCCTGCTCATTGATCGGAAGGGAAATCAGCTTCTTTATAGCGTCTTCCTTACCCTTACGAATAGCTTCCGGAATCTCGGCAGCCTTACCAAGGCCGGCACCAACGTGTCCGTTCTTGTCACCAACAACAACCAAAGCGGTAAAGCGCATGTTACGTCCACCCTTTACTACCTTCGTTACACGCTTGATGGAAACTACCTTGTCTACTAATTCTAACTGACTTGCGTCAACGATTGTACGTTTCATATTCTACCTCCTTGACTAAAAGTCCAGACCAGCTTCACGAGCTGCATCTGCCAATGCCTGAATCTTACCTGCATATATGAAACCGCCTCTATCAAAGACAACAGTAGTAATACCCTTCTCTAATGCCTTCTTTGCAATTACAGTTCCCAAATGAGCTGCTGCTGCAACGTCATTCGTCTTGTCGAGCTCTGCCTTAACATCCTTGTCAAGCGTAGAAGCTGCAACCAAAGTATTACCTACCGTATCATCAATAATCTGTGCATACATGTGATTATTGCTACGAAAAACAGCAAGTCTAGGTCTTTCAGCAGTGCCGGAGAAACGATTACGGATTTTATTGTGCTTCTTAACACGGATCTCAGATCTACTTTCTTTACTAACCATGATTTATTCTCCTTTCTACTTCTTACCTGTCTTGCCGACCTTACGTCTGATGACCTCATCAGCATACTTGATACCCTTACCCTTGTAAGGCTCAGGTCTTCTCTTGTCTCTGATCTCAGCAGCGTACTGTCCAACTTTTTCTTTATCAATACCCTTAACGGTAATCTTGTTCTGACCCTCAAGGATAGTCTCGATTCCTTCCGGATCGGTCATAACAACCGGATGAGAATAACCAAGAGTCAAGGTCAACTCCTTACCCTGCTTAGCAGCTCTGTAACCAACACCGTTGATTTCAAGAACCTTAGCATATCCATCAGTTACACCAACAACCATGTTGTTGATAAGAGTTCTGGTAAGACCGTGAAGAGACTTAATTCTCTTAAGATCATTCGGTCTGGTTACTACAACCTCTGCTCCCTCAACGCTGATGGTAAGCTCCGGAGCCAAAACTCTCTCAAGGGTTCCCTTAGGACCCTTAACAGTCACTTTATTATTTTCTGCTACCTCTACAGTAACGCCTGCAGGGATAGCGATTGGCATCTTTCCAATACGTGACATGCCCGTACCTCCTTATAAATGATTCTTACCAGATATAAGCAAGCACTTCGCCACCAACGTTCTGCTGTCTTGCTTCTTTATCTGTGATAACACCTTTGTTTGTAGAAATGATTGCAATACCTAATCCACCGAGTACGCGAGGAAGCTCTTCCTTGCTAGCGTATACACGAAGACCGGGCTTGCTGATTCTCTTAAGACCGGTAATAGCCTTAACGTTCTTGTCCTTGCCGTACTTCAAAGTGATGTGGATGCTCTGGAATCCACCTACTTCTTCCATCTCGTAGCCCTTGATATAACCTTCTTTAACAAGAATGTCTGCAATTGCTACCTTCATCTTAGAAGCAGGTACATCAACTGTATCATGCTTTGCAGTATTTGCGTTACGAATTCTTGTAAGCATATCTGCAATCGGATCGCTCATTGTCATTGAAATTTACCTCCTATAATCTCTGTTGTGCAATTAAGCACAGGCACTGCTTACCAGCTCGCCTTTCTTACTCCAGGGATCTGTCCCTTATATGCTAACTCACGGAAGCAAACTCTGCAAATTCCGTACTTTCTCAAGACAGCATGCGGACGACCACACAGTCTACAACGAGTGTATTCTCTGGTGGAAAACTTCTGCGGACGCTGCTGCTTAATCTTCATTGATGTCTTAGCCATGGATATTCCCTCCTTAATTACTTGCTGAATGGCATGCCAAACAGTCTCAACAACTCACGTGCTTCTTCGTCGGTCTTTGCAGTAGTAACAAAGATAACGTCCATACCACGAACCTTGTCAACCTTATCGTACTCAATCTCAGGGAAGATCAACTGCTCCTTAACACCAAGAGCGTAGTTGCCTCTGCCGTCAAATGCGTTCGGGTTAACACCTCTAAAGTCACGTACACGAGGCAATGCGAGGTTAATCAAACGATCAGCGAACTCGTACATCTTGTCACCTCTCAGGGTTACCTTACAGCCGATTGACATACCTTCTCTGATCTTGAAGTTTGCAACAGACTTCTTAGCCTTTGTAATAACAGGCTTCTGGCCGGTGATGATCTCCATGTCCTTAAGAGCGGACTCAAGTGCCTTAGCATTTTCCTTCGCCTCGCCAACACCCATGTTAATTACGATTTTATCGAGCTTCGGGATCTCCATTACATTCTTGTAACCGAACTTCTTCTGCATTGCGCCCGAAATCTCGTTAATATAAGTTTCTTTTAATCTAGTCAACTTATTGGACCTCCTCTCTTAGAATTAGTCAATAACCTCACCGGTAGACTTAGCATAACGAACCTTTCTGGTTCCCTTCTTGTCCTCAATTGTCTTGAAGCCAACTCTTGTAGCCTGACCCTTATGAACGAGCATTACGTTAGAAGCGTCAATCATAGCTTCCTGATGTGCAATACCACCGTTCGGGTTTGCCTGGGATGCCTTCTGGTGCTTCGTTACCATGTTGCAGCCCTGTACAAGAACCTTACCGTCAGCAACCTTGAGAACCTTACCTTCGCTTCCCTTGTCTTTGCCGGAAATGATCTTAACGATATCATCCTTCTTAATCTTAGTAGTTGCCATGCTGACACCTCCTTATAATACTTCCGGTGCCAAAGAAACAATCTTCATGAACTTCTTGTCTCTCAACTCTCTTGCAACCGGTCCAAAGATACGAGTACCCTTGGGATTTAAGTCTTCTTTAATAATAACAGCAGCATTTTCATCAAATCTGATGTAAGAGCCGTCCTTACGACGTACACTCTTCACGGTACGAACAACAACTGCCTTAACAACATCACCCTTCTTTACGATGCCACCCGGGGTTGCATCCTTAACAGAAGCGATAATGATATCACCAATACCGGCATATCTTCTAACGGAACCGCCCATTACTCTGATACAAAGCAACTCTTTTGCACCGGTATTATCAGCAACCTTAAGTCTGGTTTCTGTCTGGATCATAGTGAATACTCCTTTCAGTCGTAATTCATATGAAGTACATAACTTCGAATATGATTATTTAGCCTTTTCTACGATTTCAACAAGTCTCCATCTCTTATCCTTAGAGAGAGGTCTTGTTTCCATAACTTTAACGCGATCACCGATCTTGCACTCGTTGTTCTCGTCATGAGCCTTAAGCTTGTAGGTTCTCTTAACGATCTTTCCGTAAAGAGGATGCTTTACGTTGTCAACTACTGCAACAACAATGGTCTTATCCATCTTATCACTTACGACCTTACCGGTACGCATTTTTCTTAGATTTCTTTCCACGAGAATTCTCCTTTCCAAGGGATAGATTAGTTAGCTGCAGTAGCCTTTTCGGACATAACCGTCTGGATTCTTGCAATATTCTTTCTAACTTCCTTAATTCTGCTCGTATTGTCCAACTGATTGGTTGCGTTCTGGAATCTCAAATTGAAAAGTTCCTTCTTGGCAGCGACCAATTCGTCATTCAACTCAGCTACAGACTTTGTCTTTAACTCATCAAGAAACTTCTTAGTTTTCACTGCCCGCACCTCCTTCTAAATCTGCACGAGAAACGATCTTGCACTTGCAAGGCAACTTGTGGGTTGCAAGACGAAGAGCCTCTCTTGCTACTTCTTCAGCAACACCGGAAATCTCAAACATAACACGGCCGGGCTTAACAACTGCTACCCAGTACTCAAGTGTTCCCTTACCGGAACCCATACGGGTTTCAGCAGGCTTAGATGTTACCGGCTTATCAGGGAAAATCTTAATCCATACCTTACCACCACGCTTAATGTAACGGGTCATAGCGATACGGGCTGCTTCGATCTGATTCGACTTAATCCAGCAAGGCTCCATAGCAACGATACCGAATTCACCATGGGAAATGGTGTTGCCTCTAAGTGCCTTACCTCTCATAGTTCCGCGAAACTGCTTACGGCGTTTCACTCTCTTAGGCATTAACATTATTTATCGCTCCCTTCCTTTTTGCTTCCCTTTGTCGGGAGAACTTCGCCGTGGTAGATCCAAACCTTAACGCCAAGCTTGCCGTAAGTGGTGTCTGCCTCAGCAAAACCATAGTCAATGTCTGCACGAAGTGTCTGCAACGGGATAGTACCCTCGCTGTAGAACTCAGTACGAGCCATATCTGCACCGCCAAGACGTCCGGATACGCTAGTCTTAATACCCTTTGCACCACTCTTCATGGTTCTGGACATGGTAGACTTCATTGCTCTACGGAAAGAAACACGATTCTCAAGCTGCTGAGCAATATTCTCAGCTACGAGCTGAGCATTGTTGTCCGGTCTCTTGATTTCCTTAATCTCAAGGTTCAACTTCTTGCTCGTGAACTTCTGAACCTCTGCCTTAAGCTTCTCGATCTCTGCACCAGCCTTACCGATTACAACACCGGGCTTTGCAGTATGAACGATAACCTTAAGCTTGTCAGAAGCACGCTCAATCTCAATCTTGGAAACCGAAGCGCTGTACAGCTTCTTCTTCAAAAACTCTCTGATCTTGTAATCCTCTACGAGGCAATCAGCGAAGTCTGCTTCAGCGTACCACTTCGAGTCCCAGTCATTAATAACACCGACTCTTAATCCATGCGGATTTACTTTCTGTCCCATGCTCTACCTCCTATCTTTCATCCAGCACAATCGTGATGTGACTTGTTCTCTTCAAGATTCTATATGCTCTACCCTGAGCTCTGGGCTGTACTCTCTTCATCGTGGGAGCAGCGCCAGCATAACACTCAGCAATGTAAAGCTTGCTCACGTCCATGCCGTTGTTGTTCTCAGCGTTAGCAACCGCTGATTTCAATAGTTTCTCAATAATGGTGGAAGCATATCTAGGGTTATATGCCAAAATACCAAGTGCTGTCTGTACATCCTTGCCTCTGATTGCATCGAGAACGAAGCATGCCTTCTGAACAGAAACTCTTGCGTAAGACAACTTAGCAGAGGGTCTGGTGTCCTTATTGGCATTTCTCTCTCTCTTAATCTGGGATCTATGTCCTTTTGCCATGGATGTTACCTCCTTTCAAGATTAACGGTTCTCCGTTATTGTTCTTCCTGCGCTGAAAATGCGCAACTCATTGTTATATTAATTCGACGGGTGATTAGCGTCTGCCCTTCTTCTCGTCCTTACCATGTCCACGATAGGTTCTGGTTGCAACGAACTCACCCAACTTGTGGCCAACCATATCTTCTGTTACGTATACCGGTACGTGCTTTCTGCCATCGTACACAGCAATCGTGTGGCCTACAAACGTAGGGAAAATCGTAGAACGACGAGACCAAGTCTTGATAACGCTCTTATCGCCCTGCTGATTCATCTCCTCGACCTTCTTGAGCAAATAAGCATCAGCAAAAGGTCCCTTCTTTAATGAACGTGCCATAATGGTTTAACCTCCTATTTGTTGTTAAGCGCCTTGCCATCTCTTCTTCTGATGATGAGCTTATTGGACTGCTTGTTCTTCTTGCGGGTCTTAAGACCGAGTGCCGGCTTACCCCAAGGAGTGCTGGGACCGGGACGACCGATACCACACTTACCTTCACCACCACCATGAGGATGGTCATTCGGGTTCATTACGGAACCGCGAACGGTAGGACGGATACCCATGTGACGCTTACGACCTGCCTTACCGATCTTGATAAGCTCGTGATCGGCATTACCAACCTGACCAACAGTCGCACGGCAAACGATAGGAACCATTCTCATCTCACCGGAAGGGAGACGAAGTGTTGCGTACTTACCTTCCTTAGCCATCAACTGAGCGCCGTTACCAGCGGAACGAACCAACTGACCGCCCTTGCCGGGATAAAGCTCAACGTTGTGTACCAAGGTACCAACAGGAATGTTCTGAAGAGGCAGGCAGTTACCTACACGTACTTCAGCATTTGCTCCATTCATAAGGGTTGCACCTACGGTCAAACCACTGGGAGCGATGATATAGGACTTCTCGCCGTCTGCGTAGCAGATCAATGCGATGTTAGCAGTTCTGTTCGGATCGTACTCGATCGTCTTAACAACTGCGGGAATGTCGTCCTTCTTTCTCTTGAAATCGATAATTCTGTACTGTCTTCTAGAACCGCCACCGATGTGTCTTACCGTAATCTTACCCTGGTTGTTACGACCAGCGGTCTTCTTTACGGGAACAAGTAACGATCTCTCCGGCGTGCTGCAAGTGATTTCGGAGAAATCAGAGCCGGTCATGTTTCTTCTAGAAGGTGTATATGGGGTAAACTTTTTAATTCCCATGTTCTTAACTCCTTTCGTTTACGAAATCCTACAGACCTGTGAAGATCTCAATATCTGCACTGTCTGCCGTCAACTGAACGATTGCCTTCTTCTTCTTGGATGTCTTGCCTACCGTAAGACCACGTCTACGGTTCTTACCCTCGAGATTCATAGTGTTAACGCTGGCAACCTTAGCACCTGCGAACATCTTCTCAACTGCTTCCTTGATCTGATTCTTGGTAGCATCGGGATTTACGTAAAATGCATACTTCTTCTCAGCCATGCTATTCATACTCTTCTCGGTTACTACCGGCTTAAGAATAACGTCATAATACTTCAAGTCTGCCATTATGCATACACCTCCTCGATCTTAGCTACCGCATCCTTGGTGATAACAAGGTTGTTATACTTAAGGATATCGTAAACATTGATTGCATTGGAAGTTACCGTACGTACCTGCGGGATGTTTCTTGCGGAAAGTGCAAGGGTCTCATCCTTCTCAGCAACAACAATCAATGCCTTTTCAAGCTTAAGGCCATCAAGCATAGCCTGTACCTGCTTCGTCTTAATCTCTTCGAAGCTCAGATCCTCCATTACGAAAATCTTCTCTTCTGCAACTCTGGAGGTCAAAGCGGACTTAATTGCGCCTGCCTTTTCCTTCTTGTTCATCTTTACAGAGTAATCTCTCGGCTTCGGAGCGAATACTACGCCACCGCCGGTCCACTGAGGAGAACGAGTGGATCCCTGTCTTGCATGACCGGTACCCTTCTGTCTCCAAGGCTTACGACCGCCACCGCTAACTTCTGCACGAGTCTTTGCACTCTGTGTGCCCTGACGCTTGTTCGCAAGCTGAGCAACAACTGCGAGATGCATCAAATGCTCATTAACTTCAACAGCGAAGATACTGTCGTTGAGTTCGATAGAACCAACCTCAGCACCTACCTTATTATAAACTTTAACATTTGCCATAGTTGTGATCCTCCTTTCTTAAAGATTAGTTTGCACTCTTTACGGATTCCTTCAGGATAACCAGAGCCTTCTTTGCTCCGGGTACGGCACCCTTAACCAAGATCATGTTGTTCTCAGCGTCAACGCGAACAACCTCAAGATTCTGTACCGTTACCTTTACGCTACCCATCTGACCGGGCATATGCTTGCCCTTGAATACACGACCGGGAGTCGTAGCAGCACCGTTAGAACCTGCATGTCTGTGGTACTTGGAACCATGTCCCATAGGACCTCTGGAAAGGCCAAATCTCTTGATGGCGCCAGCAAATCCCTTACCCTTGCTGATACCGGTTGCATCGATCTTATCGCCTACAGCGAAGATGTCAGCCTTAATCTCCTGACCAACCGTGTAGTTTGCAGCGTCCTCAAACTTAAACTCTTTAAGAAATCTCTTCTGTGCGACATTTGCCTTAGCAAAATGTCCCTTCATCGGCTTGTTAACCAGCTTCTCTCTGATGTCACCATAGCCAACCTGTACTGCCTCGTAACCATCCTTCTCGATCGTCTTAATCTGAACAACCGGGCAAGGACCAGCCTGCAATACGGTAACCGGAACGAATACACCGTCTTCGTTGAAGATCTGGGTCATTCCAACCTTCGTAGCTAAAATAGCTTTCTTCATTACTTTATTACCTCCTGTTAAATCTACAGCGGACCCCCTAGAGGGTCATTCTAAATGTTCACAAGATGATTTACTTGTTGATCATCTTGATGCCGATGTATACACCGGCAGGCATCTCTAATCTGGACAATGCGTCCACAGTCTTCTGACTCGGTACGATAATGTCGATTAGTCTCTTGTGAGTTCTCTGCTCGAACTGCTCACGGGAATCCTTATACTTGTGAGTAGCTCTCAAAATCGTGATGATCTCCTTCTTGGTAGGCAACGGTACCGGACCGCTTACCTTAGAACCGGTCTTCTTTGCCGTCTCCACGATTTTAGCTGCGGATGCATCAATAAGCTGATGATCGTAAGCCTTCAGTGTGATTCTCATTACATTACTTGCCATAAAAATAGCCGCCTCCTTTTCGCACTTAATAGCAGTACGACAAGTGGTGACTGTACACTCATCCGTGTGTTTCCTGCTTGCCGATAAATGAAGCCAAGCAATTCTTGCTTGGCACCTGTTACCAACCTGCGTCGTTTCGCACGTTTTATCTGCACTACGGCAGAAAATACAATTGGTACAGTGACTTGTCGCCAGTTTCATAACTTGACATTCGCTCCACGGAAAACCTACTGAAAACTCAGTAGCAACCTCACGCTTCTACGCTATCAACGTCACAACAGAATTCATTATATACGATGCAATCGAGAAATGCAACACCTTTTTTTATTTTTTTAATATTTTTTTGTTGCCGCGTTTCTTCTATAATAATGCCGGAACAATGCCGGGTTTCTTCTATATAATAAGGTGGCATATAATAAGGAGGCATCGGATACTCTCCGACACCTCC
>JAZODS010000133.1:0-1912 GCA_045597165.1 Lachnospiraceae bacterium
CGATACGTCTTTCCGATTTGGCTCAACCTTTACGGGCGCATCACTTCCCTTTTCCCGTTTTCCGTGGGCGAGGTGCTGCTCGTCATCGCGTGCATTCTCGTAGGCGTGGCGCTCATCCTGTGGATTCCGATGGTGCTTGTCAAGCGCAAGCGCAAAGCGCCGGGAGTGTACTTCGGAATTCGCTCATTTTACCGCTTCTTCCTCGCGGCCGTGCTCGATGTGGCCATTGTGATGACGCTCAACTGCTTCATCCTTTACCACTGCACTCCGCTGGACCCGAATCCGGACGTCGAGGCGCGCGAATATACCGGCGACGACCTGATTGAGGTGTATAATTACGTTGTGCAGCAGGCAAATGCTCTGTCCGACGACTTTGAACGCGACGAGCACGACCTGCTCCTAATCGATATGGAGAAGACCGAGGAGGCTTGCATCAAGGCGATGAAGAAGCTCGGCAGACGCTATCCGAAGCTGGATGGCTGGTACCCGCAGGTTAAGACGATTCGCGCATCGGAGCTGATGAGTCAATCGTACACGGCAGGCGTGTATTTTCCGTTCTCACTCGAGGCAAATGTCAACGGCTTGATGTACGCCGCCAACTATCCCGAGGTGATGTGCCACGAGCTGTCGCACGTGCGCGGCTTTATCTTGGAAAATGAGGCGAATTTCCTCGCATACGTCGCTTGTATCGAGAGCGACGATGCATTTTTGCAATACAGCGCATGTCTGGGCGTGCTCGGCTATCTGTCGGTAGACGTTCAAGAGGCACTCGATGCGGGTGGAGACTATGCTCCGATTTCTCCGAACGAGCTCGTGTTTTCGGACAGCGTATTCCTCACTCCCGAGACGTGGGAGAAGGTCGAGGAGGACGCCGTCATTTCGACCGATGTCGTAGACAAGATTTCGGACTCCTTTACCGATACAACGCTACAGGCAAATGGCGTGGCTTCCGGCAAGCTCAGCTACTCTGAGGTAGTCGGCTTGCTACTGCAATACTACGACGGAACGCTGTATTAATCGCATGGCCCGCCGCGGGTCGCAGAAGGAGCCCCGTATTCGTACGTGGGACTTAGGATGGAACATTTTCCGGGAGGATACTTTATGAGACTTAGAAATATACCGGGCGCAAGAGAGGAAATGCTCGTGAATCCGCACGTTGTGCAGGAGCCCGAGAAGAAAAAGGGGCAGTGGTCGACCGTCTTTGGCAACGCGAACCCGATTCACATCGAGATCGGCATGGGCAAGGGTCAGTTCATCACCGGCCTTGCAATCGCCAATCCGGACATCAACTATGTCGGTATTGAAAAATACTCGAGCGTCCTTTTGCGTGCGCTGGAAAAGCAGGAGGAGCTTCAGCTTCCGAACCTGAGATTTCTGCGTTTCGACGCCGAGGACATCTGCGACATCTTCGCAGAGGATGAGGTCGCTCGCATTTACCTCAACTTTTCCGACCCTTGGCCGAAGGAGCGTCACGCGAAGCGTCGCCTTACCTCGGAGCGCTTTTTGAACCGTTACCGCCAATTCCTCGAGCCGACGAAGGGCTATGTTGCATTTAAGACGGACAACGTGGATTTGTTCGAATTTTCTTTGGAGCAGGTGATGGAGGCCGGCTGGACGCTGTCCGATGTGACTCGCGATTTGCATAACAGCATGTTCAACGAGGGCAATATCATGACCGAGTACGAGGAACGCTTCTCGTCTATGGGCAATCCGATTTGCCGCCTCGTCGCATTTCCGCCGCAGCGGCCTTAGCTCCGCCGGGGTGTTGGCTCCGCGTAGCGCCCCCCACACTCCACTGAGGCGCGTTTCCTCACCTTCTAGTGTCCTCGCGCATAGAATAGAGCGAGGGGGTGATGGGATGCGGATGTGTGATCGGGTGCGTTGCTTTTTGGCTACGAAGAATTCGCTGAAC
>JAZODS010000134.1:0-12352 GCA_045597165.1 Lachnospiraceae bacterium
AAGGCGAAGCTCCTCTCCGAGCGCATCCTGCTTGAGCATGTACTGAAACAACTTCTTCTGGAGTGTCGTACGCTTCGTATGATGCTCTGCATCGATGTAATCCGGGCCGATACCGTAATCCGGATGAAGCACCAGCTCGGCATTTGCATCACGCAAGTTGAACTTCTTGTCCAGGTCCGCCAAAATTACGACCGGGAACTCCAAGCCCTTGCTCTTGTGAATGGTCATAATACGAACGGCATTGACGGAATTGCCCGCCTCTTCCTTTTTCATGTTCAGCTCATACTTGATCATATGCTCAAGATGCGCGAGGAAGTCCGACAATGACACGTGATTGCCCTTTGCAAACTGCTTCGCCTTGTGCAAAAGCATCAGTAAATTCTGCTCACGATACTGACCGTCCTTCATTGCCGTTACATACGCAACGTATCCGGTAGCGATGTATAGCTCATTTAACAGTTCGGGAACCGTAAGAAAGCTTCTCTTGTCGCACATGGAATCGTACAACGTTAGAAATGCAATCGCCTTTTCCTTAATTCCCGCAAATCGCTGCGTGCAAGGCTCCAAATCGCGCAGATACAGAAGCACCTCGTACAAATACGGGAACCTACGCTCCTCTTCGAGGTTCTTTCCGGCCAAATGAAGTAGCGCAAGTTCCTCGTCCGTAAAGCGTCCGATGGCGGAACGAAGCACCGTAGCAAACGGAATGTCCTGCAACGGATTGTCCATAACGCGAAGAAACGAAAGCACTGTCTGCACTTCACGACTCTCAAAATAGCCGCTCATAGACGCGGCGATTGCCGGAATTCCGGCTTCCTGCAATGCGTCAATCAGCGGGTACGCCACACCTTTAAACGAACGCACCAGCACAATGATATCGCCGTAGCGAATCGGTCTTTCCTCTCCGTCAATCTTTGTCCGAGCGACCGAATCCGGTGCCGTCAAAGAAACGATCTCATTGATAATGGTCTGAATGGATGCCTCTCGCCGTTCCTGTGCAAGTCCGGCACCTTCTCCTTCCTCGGGAATGTTAAGCAAAAAGCGATTTCTACGCTCTAGCATGGTCAGCTCCGACGGCTCGTCCCCCGGATACAAAGCCGCGGAATCGTCGTAATCGATTCCACCGACCTGCGGAATCATGATGCGACGAAAGATTCGGTTAACTCCCTCGAGAATTACGGGGTGACTTCGGAAATTGTTCTGAAGATCGATTCGGATTCCCGCGCTCGGGTTCCCCTCATAGCGATAATACTTCTCCAAAAACAGCTCCGGTCTTGCCATACGGAACTTGTAGATGCTTTGCTTCACGTCTCCTACCATGAACATGTTCGGCTCGCCGTCCTCTTCGGTGGAGATGCTTCGATACAAAAGCTCTTGAACGAGATTGGAGTCCTGATACTCATCAATCATAATCTCGTCATACTGTCTACGGCATTGCTCCGCAACCTCAGTCGTATGTATCGTACCGTCCTCTTCAAGGCGAACAATCAAATCCAGCGCCATGTGGGCAAGCTCCGAGAAGGAATACGCATTTTCCTCGCGCTGACGCACGCGCAGCTCGCGGTGATACTGCACCGTAAGCTCCGTAAGCTTCTTCATCAGCGGGACACAGCTGTTCGCCATCGCAACATACCGCTCGAGGTCCGCAAAAAAGAAGTCAGCCTTGATTCCGTCAAATATCTTTCTTGCCGCCTTTCGCTCCGCCTGCGCCTTGTTTTTCAACTCTTCGTCTACATCGGAACGCCTAACGGCCTTTAGGGATGGAAACGTATGCTCATCGATCAGCTTTTTCATCTGTTCATACGTTTCGGCCCTCATAAGCAGCTTGTAAAAATCTCTGTCCGACTCCACTGCAGCGACATACTCATACGGTCCGTCCGGTTGGTCGCAAAGCTCCATCGCATTGTCCAAAAAGGACATCGCATCGTCCAGCATAATGTGAACCATCATAAGCATATTTTGAAAATAAAGCTGCTCCGAGATATTTTCCGTCGTCACATCGAGTGCCTCGGTCGCCTCGGCAAACCACTGCTCCGGCCACGGCGTGCTATCTCCCCTCTTATGAAGCTCTTTAATGTGCTCCTCCAGCTTTCTGTCTCCGCGATTGCCGCCGTACAGCTCAAGCAACTGAAGAAACACCTCATCGCCGGAATCGTATGCGCGCTCAAGCACAGCATTTACACACTCCTCGCGCAACAGTTTCTCCTCGGTTTCCTCCAATACGCGGAACGACGGATCGATGTCCAGCTCATGAAAATACCGGCGCACAAGCCCCTGGCAAAATGCATCCGTAGTCATAATGCTGGCAAACGGCACAAGCCTCGACTGGCGAAGCAAATGCTCATTATACGGGTCGTCTTCCAGCGCAGCATCAATCGCCTTTTGAATACGCTCCTTCATCTGCGCGGCGGCTGCATTGGTAAAGGTCACGACCAACAGCTCGTCGATGTTGATCGGGTTGTCCTCTCTCGTAAGCTTCTCAAGAATACGCTGTACAAGCACCGCAGTCTTTCCCGAGCCTGCAGCTGCGGAAACCAATATGTTATTTCCACGAGGTGCTTCAATTACTTGTCGCTGCTGTGGTGTAAATGCGATTCCCATGCTTACTCTTCTCCTTCCTCGCTCAATCGAGCCGCACTTTTTGCTTCCATCTGCCTAGCCATCGTCTTAACATCGCGGTATTCGGGACCCGTGCGATGCTCTTTTCCGCAGACACCGCGGTAAGGGCAATACGTACATGCCTCTTTGCTTCCCGACTTGTACGGCGCACGCTTTATATTTCCGCTCAAGATTTCCTCGGCCTGTATCTCCATAATCTGTTCCACCTGATTGAGCAGACGGTCCATTTCGAGCTGTGAATAGGCATTGTTGTCCTTTCCGCTATACCTTCCGTCCTTCATCTCAATCGGTACATAGACAGATTTATAAGAACCGTCTTTGTCGCAATGGCGGTCCATAAGCTTTACTACCTCGCTCTCGCTGCGAATCAGACCACTCGGACGCAACGCTCGAAGGCGGTCCGCGTCTTTCGACTTGGCTTCATCCAAAATCGGATAATCGAGCTTCTGATAAAATGCTCCCGCCGGCTGCGCACCGTCCGGATTGCTCTTCGCATACATCAGCATATACGCGGGCAGCTGAATATCGAGGCCGGCCATCATCTGAGTCGCGTCGAACTCCTTCTTGCCCGATTTGTAATCGACAATCTTAAAGAAATTGCCGTCCTCTGTCCTACACATATCAATGCGGTCCACAATTCCTCGCAAGTCCAGATGCTCGGAATAATAGTGCTGATACTGCTCAAACTGCGTGGGATCAAAGCTTCCCGCAATCTGCTGCTCCTTAAAGATTCCGGCCATATGATGAAGAATTCGCTCCATCGTCGTTCGCAAATACGCATTTCGATTCGACGCTCCGAAAGCTTCCGTCCACGGAAGCCCCATCGTCTCCTCAACCGCCTTTTGCATATACTCTTTGACAACGTCATCCTGCATCGTACGCAGCTCACAGCCGCTGTCCTTAACCATCACAAAGAAGCGTCTCAGCGCATCGTGAAACGCATTACCGATATCCATCGCATTTGGCTCAAACTCGCGTCGCTCCTCAAGTCCCAAGCCGTATTGGAGAAAATGCTTATACGCACAAGCCGCATACGCCTCCAGACGAGAAACCGAGCCTTTGAGGCAATGGGAATACAGCATCTGTGCCACTTCCTCACTCATCGTTTCCTGCCACTGCTCACCCGCATAGGCCTGCTGCAGTTCACGAACGGACGTCGGAAGAGATACCGAAGCTTCATTCTCCAAAAACCATCTGTACAACGCAAGCTCGTCCGGCGTACAGCCCTCCTCGAGAATTCTCGCGTAGGAATGTACAAATTGCGACACGCCACCGTCCGGACGTAAGGTATCAAAGAAATCCTGGGCATCCGCTTCGGTCGTAACGTGAAGTTCGGGGAACAGTCGAAGGATACGGTATACGACATACGACGGACGATATTCTGTGTTGTCCTCGCCGCTTCTGCGATACGTAATCGTCAGGTGCTCGGTCGGTCTTGAAAATGCAAGAAACAGATAGAATTCCTCCGTAGACACACTTTCCTTGCGCGTCTCGGACAGCTCCAAATCATACCTACCTTTCAGCGTCTCACGCTCCGGCTCCGTCAACAGCTCCGACGCACCCGCACGACCGGGAACGACTCCTTCATTCACTGCCATAAAGAACAGATGACGAATGCCCGAAAGTCTCGAACGCTTCAAATCGCCCACTACAACCGAATCCTTTTCCGGCGGAATGACGCCGACCTTAAGCTCGGCAAAGCCGGTATCCAGCACGCCGGCCAAATCCTGCAGCGACAGCTCGGAATCGCCGAGCAACGCCACAAGCTGGTCCAAAAGCTCCATCACACAGCGATATATCTGACGATATTCCTTCTCACGTCTTCTCGCCCACGGAATATCGCTCACGAGTGCGCGGTCCGCAAGGTTCTCAAGCTTATCGTACAGATGCTGTCCGCGAAGGAACTCATACAGCGCCACAATCTTATCCTTCAACGTCGCCTTGGAAAGCAACACATCGCGTACCGGAGACAGCTCGGAAAGAAGTCTTGCCGCCACGTCGGCTACCATCTCCTCGTTGCAAGCATGCGACGTCTTATAGTCGCCCTGAAAGCCGCGCTTCCACGACGAATAGCCCCGAATTCCTCTTGCCAGCAGATAATTCTCCAGATACGAAATCTCCTGCACGGAATAATCCGAAAGCGGATTTTTCATAAAATGCAGTACCGTATCCGAGCGAAAATCAGTCAAAAAGATCCGAAGCAGACTTCGTATGTAATCGATCAATGCATTGCTCATCGCATTGCTCTTATAGTCAATGAAAAACGGAATTCCCGCAGCCTCCAGCGCTTCTCGAAGCACGTCGGAATAGCCCTCTACGTCTCCGCACAGGATACCGATGTCGCTATAGCGGTAATTGTGCATTTGCACAAGCTCGACGATCTGTCCTACCACGTAGGAAACCTCGCTACGCATATTGTCCGAGGACTGAATCGTAATCGCAGGCATTTTATCATACGTCTCTACCTGCTGACGAAACAGATGCTTTTGCAAATGCGCAAGCGAAGGCGCCTTCTTCGGAGGCTCGACAAAGCACGGTGCAAGCAATTCGTGTCCCGTCTCCTCAGCCATCTTCTCAAACATCTCAATCATGCGCGCACTCATCGTGAACAAATGCTGCGGCGTCAATCTTACATGATAACAAGCCGGGTCCATCGTGACCGCAATTGTCACCGTTTTTGCCTTACGAAGCAGCGTACGAAGCAGCTCGTATTGCGAAGGCGTAAAGCCGGTAAAACCATCGAGGAACAGATGCGTGTCCTTCATGCGCTCGGACTCCTCCAAGAGCGGACACATCGCAGAATAGATGTCTTCCTCCGTAATATACTCCGAGGACAGATTCTCGCGAAAGCCCTCCAAAATTACCGAAAGATCCACGAGCTTCTTTTGCATATACGAGTCATCGATTCGGTCGGAAAGCTCCTTCAGCGTCTCCGGCTCCACCATGTATCTGGAGAACTCGGAAAGCAAGGACTTGACCTCCTGCACAAAGCCCGGCTTTCCCGCCTTGTTGCGGTACAGGGTCAGCTCGGAATCCTTCTGCTGAAGCACTCTCTTCACAACCATGCCTTTGCCGATATCGTCGAGCATCGGCAACAATCGATCGCCCAGCTCTTCGGTCAGACGATAGGCCAATCTTCGAAAGGGGAGAATATCGATGTCCGCAACGCAATGTCTCGGATGACGCTCCGTCAGCTCCTTTTGCGCCTGCAACGTCGCCTGCTCCGGAACAAAATAAATCAGCTTTGCGCCGCCTTGCTCTTCGGAAAGCGACAGCATACGGTCGTACAGCTGCTCTGTCACAGCCGAGCCCTGGCTTCCGATTACAAATTGAACACTCATGGTACCTTCTCTCCTTTCTCGAAACGTACGTTGTACAAGGAATAACTGCCGTCGCATGACATATAGTATACAAATGCTTTAGGAGTCATCATGGCAGAAACAAAAATCATGGTATTGAAGCGGAGAAACATCTTTCTCGTATGCGCTGCGGTATTGGCGATTCTCGTATTGATTCTCATCCTTTGCTTCATCGGCAAAGACAAGAATCAACCCTCATCGGCCACCCCGAACTATACGGCAGGCATCTATCATAAAGAGCTGCTACTCGGGGATTATCCGGTCTCGCTGACGGTCACCGCGAGCAACACGCACATTACCGGTGCATCTATCACGTATCAGACCGACGCTGTAGAGATTATGTATCCTCTCTTGCCAAATGCACTGCTCCACATCAACGAAGAGCTTGCAAAGGGACTCGAGCCGAACGAAATCACGCCGGCCGACGAGCTTCGCTATACCGAATCTTACTTAATCGACGCCATCATGGAGGCGGTTTCCACACATACGCCGTCGGAGTAACCACACGAGTCACATACACACAGCATCGCCGCTACTCGCAGCACATAGAAATTCTCCATATAGCAAGAACGGGTGAAAGAGCAACTCTTTCACCCGGTTTTTTTCTGTTCTCCCAGAATGCCGGTTCCTGTATCTTGACTCCTAGCCAATGCTAGGTGGGCAACCGCAAGTGTGCTTTTGCCTTCCACTGCAAACGGAGGCCTGACAGCCACACACCAATATAGGAATCCCTTTTTAAAGTTGTAGGTTCAAAATAACAGGAGTATCGAACACCCCAGGATGTTGTTTTCTCTTCTGTCTATAGTATACCCTTTTTTACGCAAAAATTCAAGAAAAGAATCGTTGAAATTCATTCCTTCGTTCAGCCCGAAAGCATTCCTCCGAGCATGCCGCTTATGACAATTATGAGGCAAGTGATTACTGCATTTCCGATACCGATCGAAACATTTTCCTTCAGTCCCAAGCCAATCAAAAGGTAGATAGCAAAGTACACACAGGACAACGCCACTCCCCATAGAAAACGGCGGCTTTTTGCGCATTTTCCGATGAGAAAGCCTCCCACGAAATTGGATATTGTGTATGTAGCTACGATGCATACGCTGACACCGACACCCGACAGTCCGCCTCGGTACATGGCAAATGCGATGACCACCAAAAGCAACGCCGTCAACAGCACGCTGACCAGCAGGGACAGGCAGATTGATTTGATCCGCATAATGGCTCCGTTTATTTTTTATCAGTATATGCAGGCAGGGCATTTCCATGCTTGCACGACTCGATTTCGTATCGCAATGCGTTGTTCACCGGAAAGGCTATCGGTTGCATTTTGCCGGCTTTCGTGTTAGTCTATGTAAAATGCTTTGAAGGGAGATTTTCATGCGACCGATTGATCTACACGTTCATTCCTGCTATTCCGATGGCACCGTGCGTCCGGAGGAGCTCGTGGCTATGGCTTTGAAGCTCGGTTTGCGCGCATTTGCATTGACGGACCACGATACGACGGTCGGAATTGCGTACGCAAGAAACGAGTTGGAGCGCTTGGGAGTATCGCCCGACACGCTCACGCTCATTCCCGGAATCGAAGTGACGGCCGGTTACGGCGGCAGAGACATTCACATCTTAGGACTATTCGTCGACGAGCACTGCGCGGCTTTACAGCAGATGCTCTCCTCTTCGCTCCAAAGTCGCATTAAACGCAATGAGCAAATGCTCGAGCGATTTGTAAAAGGCGGTTATGCGATTACGATGAATGATTTGGTTGGCAGTAACGATGCCTCGACCATTACGAGAGCGCATTTTGCCAAGGCGCTTGTTGCAAAAGGCTACGCACATAGCATGAAGGATGCCTTCGATCGGTTCCTGGATACAACGAGCCCTTACTACGTTCCGAGGACCTATCTCGACCCGAAGGAGGTCATTGCGACTCTCCACGCGGCCGGTGCCTTTGTCAGCCTCGCACATCCGATGCTGTATCATTTTTCGGAAGCTCGCATTGAGGCGATGGTTTCCGAGTTGAAGGGATATGGTCTTGATGGCATTGAAGCGGTCTATTCTACCTATTCACCGGAGGAAGAGGCTTATGTGAAGGAGCTCGCTAAGCGATACGATTTGCTTCTGACCGGTGGCTCGGATTATCACGGCGACAACAAGCCGGGACTTGCGATGGCTACGGGCTATGACGGCTCACTGTTCGTTCCGGAGACGCTACTCGACGAGATTGCCCGCAAGCTTGAAGCGACACTAGACTAAAATGAGAAATTAAGAATCGCTACAAATTCAATAGCGGGACAGGAATTGCTTCCTGCCCCGCTATGTTCATGAAATACCTTCTCACAGTATAAACATGCTTTACTTAACTGCCTTCTCTACTTCTACAACTGCACCCTTCTTCATCGGGATACGGCAGTTCTTGTTGTTACCGAATTCTACAATGATTACTCCCTGCTCATCAATAATATCAATGATAACTCCGTAAAAGCCTGCGGTAGTTACTACACTATCTCCGATCTCAAGAGAATTGAGAAGCGCCTGTGCCTTCTGTTCCTGCTTCTTCTGCGGACGAAGTACCATAAAATAAAAGAAACCGATGAACACGGCAATCATTATAACATAATACAGACCCATTCCACCCATAGCGTTAGCTCCTTTCTGAAAAACTGATTACTTACCTCTTATGTCTCTCGTTCTTACGGCTGAATTCCTGCTTCAAAGCCTTCCAAACGCATCTTTTTGTAAGCCTTAAACTCGCCACGCTCTATTGCGTCGCGAATCTCCTCCATCATTCTATTATAAAAACGTAAATTATGCAAGACCATTAATCGATATCCTAACATTTCTCCCGCAACGAGCAAATGACGGATGTACGCTCTGCTGTGATGTCTGCACGCAGGACAGTCGCATCCCTCCTCAATCGGGCGGTCGTCGGTCTTATATCGCTCATTTTTCAAATTCATCTTGCCCTGATTCGTATAGGCATGTCCGTGGCGCCCGTTGCGCGTAGGATATACGCAGTCGAAGAAATCCACGCCTCGGTCTACCGCTTCGAGAATGTTTGCCGGTGTGCCGACGCCCATCAGATAGACCGGCTTGTCCACAGGCAAATGCGGCACGGTGCAATCGAGAATACGATACATCTCGTCGTGGCTCTCGCCTACGGCAAGTCCTCCGAGTGCATAGCCCGGAAGATCGAGCTCCGTAATTCTCTTCGCATGCTCGATACGGATGTCCTCAAACGTTCCGCCTTGGTTGATTCCGAACAGCATCTGCTCTTTATTCAAGGTCGTATCCAACTGATTCAGCCTGGTAAGCTCATCCTTGCATCGATACAGCCATCTCGTTGTACGATCTACGGAATCCTGCATATACTCACGTGTCGCCGGATGCGGGGGACATTCGTCAAATGCCATCGCAATCGTAGATGCCAGATTCGATTGAATGCGCATGCTCTCCTCGGGGCCCATGAAGATTTTTCTTCCGTCTACGTGGGAATTGAAGGTAACGCCCTCCTCCTTAAGCTTGCGCAGCTTAGCCAAGGAAAACACCTGAAATCCGCCGGAGTCGGTCAAAATCGGCTTGTCCCAGCACATAAAGCGCTGCAAGCCACCCATCTCTCGCACGATTTCATCTCCCGGACGAACGTGGAGGTGATACGTGTTACACAGCTCAATCTGCGTCCCGATTCCCGCCAAATCCACCGAAGAAGCGGCGCCCTTGATTGCCGCAACCGTTCCGACGTTCATAAACACCGGCGTCTGAACCGTGCCGTGAACCGTCTGAAACTCCGCTCTCTTAGCATTTCCGTCCCTCTTGATTACTCGGTACATATACCTGCTTCTCTCGCTTTCTCTTTTAATTCATTGCACACGGCCAAGAAACGCTCACGAATCGGCACATCGAACGACCTGCCAAGCGAATCCATGCGCGAGGCAAATACGAGACCTCCTGCCATCGTAGGATGTCCGCCGCCGTTACCGATCTCGCGCAGTGCGAGGTTGATAAGCTGTCCCGCATTTAGCCAGCCGATCTCCGAGCGAACCGAAAACTTCAATCCGCCATTTCGCTCCGCATAGATAACGGACACATCTACCGCATCCAGCGAAAGAATGAAGTTCGAAACCTGCGCAATCAAGCCATCCGGACAGTCAAACGGGATGTGTGCAAAGCCCATGCGCTCGTAAATCACAACGTCCTGAATCGCCGCACCGTAGGCACGTAAGTCCGAAATCTCCATCACGTTGTTGTCCAGATCCGTAATGAGCTGATGGTCTGCCATTCCGTGAAGATAGCCAAATGCCTCGATATCCTCTTTCTGAACACCGTTGCAGAAATTCAACGTGTCCATCTTAATTCCGTACAAAAGCGCCGTTGCCACTTCTCTGGGCAGTGTCAAACCGGCCTCCATACAATAGTGCGTAATGATTGTCGCACAAGCACCTACAATTCGTTGGTCGACAAATGCATATTGGTATTTCGTCACCCACGGATGATGGTCAATGCACGCAATCTCCTCACCGCAAATGTCCGTAAAATTCGAATTGTCCTTCTGTCCGTCAATCGTAATGACTGCATCCTTTTCATCCGGTTTGTAATCGTCAATCGACTTAATCGGAATCTCCAACAGCTCGAGCATTCTGCGAATATTCACCTTGTCGACCTTGCCACAGTAGCAAAGCGTACTCTCTACGCCGTGAAGGCGCAAAAGATACTGCAGGCCAAATGCACTGGAGATGGCGTCCGGATCCGGAAAATCGTGCGTCTGAATCCACACGCGTCTTCCCTCTAATATCGTAACAAGCTGCTCCAACTTCGTCATGTAGCTTCTCCTTTATATCGTATCTCTTATTGTGGGCATATTACTACCTGCTATTTCTTCACCTTTACGTTCATATAGCCGAACAAAATGCCCGCAGCCAAAAAGACAACGCCGCCGACCAACCAATTTGACATGGCCGGAATCAATGCCGACAGCAAAAGAAGCAAAAGACCTCCCACAATCAAAACGAGAACCAACACCATGGAGAACACCGAATCCATACCGTTTCTCTGTCCTCTTGTCGTGTGGATTCCATCGCTGAAGCCGGCATGAAGCTCTTCTATCGTCTTCGGAGAGATGCCCTTCTGATAATACGTAGCGTATTTGTTCGTCTCCTCCTCAAGAGCCGAATACGCATTTTCCGCCTGAAGAGAATCCGCCGTATCGGAAGGCTCGAGCAGGAATGCACGGAAGCCGGCAAGACTTCTGTCTGTCATAAGCGACTGCTCCACAAGCTGCTCATAAAGAGCTGCATTGTCAATCGTCTCGTCCTGCTTGCACAGTCTAAGCGCCATATAACGAAATGCCTGACAAACCGCATCGTAGCAACGAGTGTACTCGCTGTTCGCTCTTGCCTCATTTGCCTCAAGACAAGCCTGATAAAGCTGTTCATCCTGCTTCACTTTCAAAAAATCACTCATACGTAACCTCCTGTAATTGTTCGCATTACACTAGTTCACCTAAGCCGCTTCACACAAAGCCGGCATACTTTTCATATTATACCACTGTTTGGCCGCATAATCAACGATTTGCGATAGAATATGAAGTCAAGTCTATATTTGATGACGCAAGCAACCTCGTCAACACGTAAAGTCACCATAATTAGAAAAGAGCACTTGCTGTAACAAGCGCTCTTTGACTATGGGCTATGAAAAGATATTTTCGGCATTTTTGCGTATGAATTCAAACTCTCACAAAAGATTTGAATATCATCTCTCGTCCGTCTGCCTATCCCTGAGTGTTCAACTTTCAATGGTGTCGTTACTTGGGAATGTTCGAAAGATTGATCTTTTCAAGTGCAATAATTTTTTGAATCGCATCGGCAATATCATTTCTCACTGTTTCGTTTTCATCCTTCTTACCTGCATTCTCAATATAAACTGTGCTTTCAACAAGTTCAAAGGTGGCATAGTAAATGACATTCTTACCACTGGTGAAATATCCTGCATTAACAGAAACACCATTCACATCCGATGCCATTTCCTCTCCTTCGATGACAAGATCGCTGATGTTTACACCGGGAGCAGATACAAGCAGTTTCATATCGCCATACTTACCTTCAATACCAAGGATACTGTTATCCTCGTTATTGAAAAGAGCATAACCAGTTACAGGCAAATCGCCGAACAGATTTGAGATTTCATCCTCAGTCAGATCCCTCGTACTGATCTCAAATGCGATATCAAACTGTGCGACACCACCATCTGACTTAACAAAGTTGATCTTGCTTCCGTTGTCCAATGTTGCAATTTGCTCATTGCCTCCGAACAGTCCACTCTGGAATGCACCAATTCCAATAACGGCTACGAGTGCAAGGCAAGCTGCAATCGCACCCCATTTC
>JAZODS010000135.1:0-11580 GCA_045597165.1 Lachnospiraceae bacterium
CACAGAGACCGTATCGCATTTATGCGCATTTGCTCCGGCAAATACGAGGCCGGCATGGAGGTCAACCACGTTCAGGGCGGCAAGAAGGTTAAGCTCGCTCAATCTACGCAAATGATGGCACAGGAGCGTCACATCGTCGAAGAGGCATACGCCGGCGACATCATCGGTGTGTTCGACCCCGGCATTTTCTCCATCGGCGACACGCTTTGCGCATCAAACCAGAAGTTCCGCTACGAAGGCATTCCGACCTTCGCGCCCGAGCATTTTGCCCGTGTGCGTCAGGTGGATACGATGAAGCGTAAGCAGTTCATGAAGGGTGTTACGCAGATTGCGCAGGAGGGTGCGATTCAGATCTTCCAGGAGTTCAACACCGGTATGGAGGAGATTATCGTGGGCGTTGTCGGTACACTGCAGTTCGACGTACTGAAGTTCCGTCTGCAGAGCGAATACAACGTAGAGATTCGCCTCGATCCGCTGCCGTACGAGCACATCCGATGGGTGACCAACCCCGAGGAATGTCCGGTGGACAAGATCATCGGCACGAGCGATATGAAGCGCATCAAGGATTTGAAGGACAATCCGCTTCTCCTCTTTATCAACGCGTGGTCTGTCGGCATGGTGCAGGAGCGTAATAAGGACTTGAAGCTGGCCGAGTTTAGAGTGGATTAGGCCGCCGCAGGAAGCAATCCATTAGCGCATTGGAGCTTACGTAAGCAATACCACAAACAGCAATACCACAAACAGCAATATCATAAACAATATAGATAACATAATTGAAGCGAGCTGCCGTTTGGTAGCTCGCTTTGTTCGATACAGGAGAAAATCGTGGACATATCTCACGACAAAAAAAGAACGAGTGCCTAAGCACTCGTTCTTTTTTTATCTCGACATTATCTAACGAAATTAGTTGTTAGCGTTGCTCCAGATCTTGTTGTCCACGTTAGCGTTCTTTCCCTTGTACTGGAAGAGCTCGCTCATGGTAACGAAGGTGTAACCCTGGTTCTGGAGACCCTCAATGATCTGAGGAAGTGCCTGAACGGTCTGGGAGTTACCCTGGAAGTCATGAAGCAGGATGATGGAACCATCGGATACGTTGTTAAGAACAGTATTAACACGCTGCTGAGCAGAAGTGCTGTTCTCCCAGTCATTACACATGATACCCTGAACGAATGCCATGTCAATTGCCTGGTACATCGTGCTGTTAACAGAGATGTACGGAGGACGGAAGAACTTCGGAGTCTGTCCGGTAAGCTGCTTAATCAAGTTGTTCGTCTGGTTAATCTCGTTCTGGATGGAGCTGTAGCTCATAGTGGTCATATCGCTATGCGTATAGGAATGGTTTGCGAGCTCGTGTCCCTCGTTAGCGGTACGCTGAACCATAGACTGGTTGCTGTTAATCTGCTGACCAATCAAGAAGAAGGTAGCCTTAACATTGTAGCGCTTAAGAATATCCAAAACTTCACCGGTAGTGGAGGACGGGCCATCGTCGAACGTCAAAGCAACGATCTTAGAAGGAGTGCCGCCACCGTTGTTACTACCACTGTTGTTGCTGCCGCTGGAACCGGTGCTGCCGGAACCTGCAGGCATAATGGTCAAACTATCAATGTATGCATCCCAGTTACCATCATCAGCCGTTACAACAAGCTTAACGGTCTGGTTACCGGTACCATGAGATACGTTGGAAATCGTATACTCTGCAGTATAGGAATCGCCAAAGTAGAACGTTCCCTTGGTCTGGTTGCCGATTACGAGGTCAACCTTAGCCATGTTGGAACCATTGGAAGCACCACGAAGAACGAAGTCATGAGTTCCGTTAGCGAAGTTGATGTTCGTGGAAACTGCATCGTCGTTAGCGTAAAGAGCTACACCGTTGAACGGGGAGCTGATGCTGCCGGTGTACTGACCACTCTTGGTCATGTTCTCAGCCTGAACTACAGTGTTTCCATTAGAGGAAGTTCCACCGGAGTTACCGCTGTTGTTATTGTTGTTATTATTGTTGTTATTATTGTTGTTATTGCTGTTGCCACCGCTAGTGTTGCCACCACTCGTGCTTCCGGATGCTCCGGACACGGTCAAGGAATCAATGTATGCATCCCAGTTACCATCGTCAGCCGTAACTACGAGCTTAACGGTCTTGTTACCGGTACCCGTATTTACGTTCTCGATAGTGAAGTTAGCAGTGTTAGCATCGCCATAGTAGAACGTTCCCTTAGTCTGGTTGTCAATTACGAGATCAACCTTAGCCATATTGGAACCATTGGAAGCACCGCGAAGCGTGAAGTTGCTCGTTGCGCTCGTGAAGTTCATCGTCGTAGATACTGCATCGTTGTTAGCATACAATGCAACACCGTTGAACGGAGAACTGATGTTACCGGTGTACTGACCGCTCTTGGTCATGCTCTCAGCCTGAACAGTCGTGCCGCCGGAGGTCGTGCCACCGGAGCTGCTGCCGCCGGAGCTGCTGCCACCGGAGCTGCTGCCACCGGAGCTGCTGCCACCGGAGCTGCTACCGCCGGAGCTGCTACCGCCGCTGCCGCTTACGCCGCTGCCGCCGATAGTCAAGTAGTCAACATATGCATCCCAGCTACCATCATCAGCCGTCATAACGAGCTTAACGGTCTTGTTACCGGTGCCGGTATTTACGTTCTTAATAATGTACTCAGCAGGATTGCTGTCGCCGAAGTAGAAAGTACCCTTCGTCTGGTTGTCAATTACGAGGTCAACCATAGCGAGCGAATCGCCATTGGATGCTCCGCGAAGTGCAAAGTCATGCGTTCCGCTGGAGAAGTTAACAGTCGTAGAAACGGTATCGTTGTTACCATACAAAGCCACGCCATTGAAAGGAGACGTTACGTTGCCGGTGTACTGACCGCTCTTGCTCATGTTCTCAGCCTCGAACTTCGTACCGGACATTGCTGCACCGGAGTTCGTGCCGGAACCTTCACCGTTCTCAACACCACCGCTGCTGGAACCGCCGCTGGAACCACCGCTGCTGCCGCCGGAGCTGCTGCCACCGGAGCTGCTGCCACCAACATTGATGGAGTTCTGGTATACATCACACCAACCGCTACTCTGATAACCCTCAACGGTGAGAGCTACTTCGTAGAGATTACCAAGCTTCATACCTCTTGCTTCCCAAGCCTTGAAATGCTCGGTTACAGAGATAGTACCGCTCGTACGCTTAGAAGTACGTACGCTCCAGTACTGCTGGAAAGTCGTGTTGCCATCGATAGAAGGCTGGTTAACACGAGTGGTCTCGTAAATATCATAGGTGCCGCCATCGATCGTAACGGTTCCCTTGGAGTCTGCTCCCGGCGGACGCCAGCTACCCCAGCTGTCTACGATATAGAACTCAACAAGGGGATTTCTAGTCCAACCGTATACGCACAAATAGGAATTGCCGTTCGGCTGATAATCAGCACCATAGCTTACGGAAATATTTCCGATCTGAGAGTAGTGCTGTGTGCTACCAAATTTCTTACCCTTACGGAAAAGGGCATTGCCGATGTTCTCCCACCAGCATTCAAACACGCCGCCACCATTAAGGGTCATGCTTGTCGAACCATAGTCTTTCCACAGCTCGTAGTCATAACCGCCCTCGTTACCGGTAGCGTTGTCGTACAGTACCGTAGCTGCATCTGCGCCAAACAGCGGAAGGAACAACTGAAGACACAATGCAAGCGTCAGGATCACGCCAAGAATTTTTTTCTTTTTGCTCACTGTAAACATCCTCCTAACATTAATATAGTAGTATTGATTGGGTCCCTCTCCAAGGACTCATCATATATACAAGCCTCCCAAAAGCATCGCGTGTCAACCCATTACACGACATTGCTCCTCTTAGAGACTTAGTATCGCTACAACCCCCCATAAAACAAACGAACGTAGCGGGCCTGCTACGCCTGTTTGTAAGAAACTTCCAAACAAGAATGGCAGACCCGCTACGTGTCTTGCACTAAAAACATTTTCTCATTTTCGTTTCACACAACACTGCAATCGCCCAATCGATTACGTTGCACTCGAGCCCTCCAAGCCTGTGTCTAAGACACCTTATAGCTTGTCGTAGCCAGTGCTTCACTCTGGCATTAGAGTATCATGAACGAAACAAAAAATAAAGGTGTTTTGATTACTTCAAGAGGTAAAGTCTTTACCTCTTTTTCGGTAAAATATTTTCTCTTCTAATGGGCTTCCTATCGGTCCCAACGATTTGCCAAGTCATTGATTTGACCAGCAAATTTGTCCAAGTCCTTATTGGCGCCGCCCTTGTTGCGCTCGATAACAGACATCAAATTGCGGCCTGCCTGAAGCAGACGCCCAAATGCCGACGATGCAGCCTCTGCCTTCTTTGCTTCCTGTGCCTTCTTGAGTAGCTGCTTGTTACCCTCCTCAAGGCAGGTGCACGTGTCAAGGTCGTAGATTGCTCCGTTGTACGGAGCCGTTGCCTTCATGCCGAGCGTGTTCGTAATCTCTTCCGCGAATTCATCGCACACGCCGTCCTCGCCGTGGTTGACAAAAACGAGCTTCGGCTTGTTGTCCTTCATTGCACCAAGCCAATTCAGCATGATCGAACGATCCGCATGTCCGCTGATGCCGTCCATCTGAGCGATTCGAGCATTTACCTGAACCTCCTCGCCGAACAGCTTTACCGTCTCGGCGCCGCTAAGCAGCGTATTGCCAAGCGTTCCCTCGGACTGATAGCCTACGAACAAAATGGTGCTCTCCGGACGCCACAAATTGTGCTTCAAATGATGGCGAATACGGCCGGCCTCGCACATTCCGCTTGCGGAAAGGATGACCTTCGGTGTCTCATCTATATTAATGGCCTTGGAGTCGTCGCTCGTAATCGAGAGCTGCACTCCGGGGAAGCGAATCGGATTGATGCCCGCCTTCAAGAGCTCCTTCGTCTCGTCGTCGCAGTAGGAATAGATATCGTCTGCGTATACATTGGTCGCCTCTACCGCGAGCGGGCTGTCTACGAATACCGGGAAGTTGCCGTGGCCCTGAACTCTTCCCTGGTTCTTAATCTCACGAATCAAATAGAGCATCTCCTGCGTACGTCCGACTGCGAAGCAGGGAACGACCAAGTTGCCGCCCTTATCGAGCGTGCTCTGCAGGATCTCTGCCAGCTGCGTCACATAATCGCTGCGCTCACCGTGGTCGCGATTGCCGTAGGTGGACTCGATTACAACAAAATCGGTTGGTCTCGGCGGCTGCGGATCCTTAATCAACGGACGCTGCACATTTCCCAAGTCACCGGAGAACAAAATGCTCTTCGTCTCGCCATTCTCCGTTACCGTCACCTCAATGCTGGCCGAGCCAAGCAAATGTCCGGCGTCGCGAAGGCGGATCGATACTCCGTCCAGCACCTCATAGGTCGTCTCGTATTCACAAGGCACGATCATTTCGAGCGTTGCCATTGCATCCTCGGTTGTATATTCCGGTGGCTCTACCGGCTTGCCTGCGCGCTTTGCCTTGCGAGCCTTGTACTCCGCCTCGGATTCCTGAATGTGCGCGGAATCGAGAAGCATAATGTTGCAAAGCTTCTTCGTCGGCACCGATGTATAGATCTTACCCTTAAAGCCCTTCGCTACCAACGCGGGAAGCTTTCCTGAGTGATCGATGTGCGCATGCGTAAGCAACACGCATTCGATGTCGCTCGGAATCACCGGAATGTCGCAGTTCTGGTACATATCTTTTCCCTGCTCCATGCCGCAATCAATCAAAATCTTATGTCCGGCCGCCTGCAAAAGCGTGCAGGAGCCCGTAACCTCGTGGGCCGCGCCCAAAAACTGAATTCTCATCGTTGTCCTCCGTTCTGAAGCAAGCCTCGCAGCAAAATGCGCCGTTCCGACTGCTTCGCCTCACACAAAGCATTTGCCTTGCTTCTACTGAATATCATAATCAAAATGCACTCATTTTTCAATACTTTTGCGGAATTTCGCCTGCGCTGCTTGCTGCGCTACCACCGGAGGAAAATGCCCACACAAAAAATCGGGAACGCCACACGCGCCCCCGATTCGTAAAGCTTCTAATATAACACCGACGAGCTCCGCTCGTCTAACACTTCGGCCTCCGGCCGATAACACCGCTCGCTTTGCGAGCTATCACCGACGAGCTCCGCTCGTCTATCACCGTTGGCTTCGCCAACTATCACCGCCGCCTTCGGCGGCTATCACTGCGCTCTGCGAGCGCCATCACTCCTCAAACTCATACTCTCCGTCCGAGATCTTCTCTCCGTTGAGTACTCGTGCCATCAGTTCCGCTGCGCCGTATACAGAGTCCTTATTCAAAATGCAGACAGACAGCGGGCTTCCGCCGTAGGATGCACAATACTCATAGCGATAATAGCCGGTCGTCGCATAGGAAGTAAAATGCCATTCCGCCTGGTCGCCAAGCTGCATTGCTACGAGCGCCGCAATCTGTGCGGTCGAGATGTCCGTCTGGAAATTGTCCGCCACCGTATCCATCAAGCTCTGGTAGCTCATGAGCACGGACGTTCCGGTCACCTTCTTGAACAAGCCCTTTACAAGCTCTACGTGGTGCTTGCCTCGCGTCGTGTCACCACCCGTAACGGTCTTTCTCTCTCGTGCGAAGGACAATGCCTGCGAACCGTTCATGTGGTTGATTCCCTTAACGAACGGGTATTTGCCGTGACGTGCCACAAAGGAATAATGGGAATATACATCCACTCCGCCGAGCAAATCCACGATGTCCTCCATACTCGTGAAGTTCACTCGAATGAAGTAATCCACCGGAATTCCGTACAGCTTCTCAAGCGTCGCCATCGAATACGTTACTCCGAAATTGCCGGCGTGCGTCAGCTTGTCGCGCTGCGTCTTTGTCTTACCCGGAATCTCCACGTAGGCATCACGCGGCGTCGTAATGAGTGCTATTTCCTTTGTCGACGGGTTAACCGTCATCAAGACGTTCACGTCACTACGGCTCTTTGTCGTAATGCTGCCGTATACATCGATACCGCTAATATATACAACGAAAGGCTCTATCGTCAAATCCGCATTTTCCGAAACGTTGCCGCCCGGACGTACAATCGGTTCTTCCTCTTGCTCAACCTTGAATTCCACCTCGACCGAAGCGATGACCTTCGTCAACTCGGTAAAGATCCACTCCTCGTCGAGCATCTCCATCTCCGCATCGATATCCTCTGCGGTTGCACGGTCCAAAAATGCCGCCTTCAGGCTACCCTTGTAAAATGCTTTGCCGAGCTCCGACAGATTCGCAAATTCTACAAACTGCAGCTTCGTGCCTGCCTGCTCCTCAAGCTTTGCCATGGCCTCGCGCATGTCGTCTTCCCGACCCTCAAAATGTACACCGATAGCATAGCTCGTTGCATCCGCAATGGTCTCTGCGGGGTCGGTCTTCAATACGAGCAAGCTGTAATCCACCGTTGTCGTCGCTTCTTCCTTATCTACTCCGAAGGAGCCCTCGGCCTTTGCCTCGATACCGCCGACAATTCCGTAGGCCGATACGATCACGCACATAAAGCCTACCGCTACGAGCTTGCCGACAATCTGGAACTGTCCGAGGAATTGCAACGCTACCGCTACCGCGAGCAGCAATACGAGCACGACCATAACAAGCGAAAGCACCTGTTCAATGGACTTGGACGGAATCAATGCCTCCGCAACACTGAGAATGTGCTTGGAATGATTCAATCGGAAAAATACGACCATCGATACAATCGCCTGTGCCACAACAACGAGTGCTGCTGCCACATTTCCAATCAGCTTGTTGCCCCAAATGTACAACGCCATCACCGCCGCCATCAGCAAGAACATCGTAATGATACGTGCCGGGGAGAACAGCTCATTTTTATATAAGAAAGAAAGGATGATCGCGAGCACAAGCTGCGATGCTACGAGGGCGGACATTGCAATGCGCCACTCAAAATCCTCCAGTGCACAGTGGGTTACGAAAAATGCTACAAGCACCACAAGCTGCACTGCAAAGAAGAAATACTCTTTTCCGTGGAACAGGCCGGTCATTCCCATGTGATACAGGATGATTCCCCACATGATTGCAACCAAACCGCACGCGCCGATGTTCAGCAGGGTGTCATTCACGAGATGCTTCTTTTCTACCTTTGAGATTGCCACAAACATAAAGAGCAATACAAAGAACAAAAACAGCATAAGCGCTACCTGGAGCTGCGCAAACGGCAATAGTGTCTTTATAATATCCACGCCACCGGTAATGATGACATCCGCACAAAATACCAGAACTAATATCTGTTGCAGAAGCAGCATCGCCGCCAGCATGGCGCGTTTCTTTTTGGCCAATTAGAACCCCTCCGTTCTCGGGCATCTACGTCGAACATTTGCCCATTTTCATTTCGCAGAACATATTATACGGCATGCACAGGAAATAATCAAGTAAAGATTCTCCATTTATAAAATTATCATGCTTTTTTCACAAGATCGCAATGCATTTTCGCACCCCTTCCTATTGCTTTTCATACTGATATATAGTACATTAAGTACATGAAAAAAGGAAAAGAGGTATCCGAATGGGTAGATATTTTGGGACTGACGGATTTCGTGGCGAGGCAAATGTAGGACTTACGGTTGACCATGCCTACAAGACGGGCCGCTTTATTGGTTGGTACTATTGCAACCGCAACAAGGACGGTCGATGCAAGATCGTCATCGGCAAGGACACAAGAAGAAGTGGTTACATGTTCGAGAGTGCTTTGCAGGCAGGACTTACGGCCTCCGGCGCGGACGTGTATTTGATGCACGTTACGACAACTCCGAGTGTGTCATATATTACGAGAACCGAGGATTTTGACTGTGGTATTATGATTACCGCGAGCCACAATCCATTTTACGATAACGGAATTAAGCTTCTCAACAGCAACGGCGAGAAGATGGAAGAGGAAGTTTTAGAGGAAGTGGAGCGCTACATCGACGGCGAACCCGCTGAGCTTCCGTACGCGACGAAGGATCGTCTCGGTGTCACGGTGGATTATGTTGCCGGCCGTAACCGCTACATGGGCTATCTGATTTCGCTTGCGACGCAGACCTTTAAGGGCCTTCGCATCGGCTTGGACTGTGCGAACGGCGCATCCTATATGATTGCTAAGAGCGTCTTCGATGCACTCGGCGCTAAGACATATGTCATTCACAACGAGCCAAATGGTACGAACATCAACATGGGCTGCGGCTCTACTCATATGGAAGATATCATCGAGCTTGTGAAGAAGGAAAAGCTGGACATGGCATTTGCCTTCGACGGCGACGCTGACCGCTGCCTGTGCGTAGACGAAAACGGTGACGTTGTGAGCGGCGATCACATCATGTACATCTACGGAAAGTACATGAAGGAGCGCGGAAAGCTTGCGAACAACACGGTTGTTACGACGGTTATGTCGAATCTCGGCCTGTTTAAGGCATTTGACGCAGCCGGCATCGACTACGAGCGCACGAAGGTTGGCGACAAATACGTATACGAATCGATGGTGAAGAACGGTCATCGCCTCGGCGGCGAGCAGTCCGGTCATATCATTTTCTCCAAGTACGGCACGACCGGTGACGGAATCATCACCGCCCTTAAGATGGTTGAGGTGTGCCTTGCTAAGCGCTCGACGCTTTCCGAGCTCGGAAGTGCAATGCACGTTTATCCGCAGATGATGCGCAACATCCGCGTGGAGGATAAGGCTGCGACCCTGTCCCATCCGAATGTCATCGCAGCAATCGCAGAGGTTGAGGCCGCGCTCGGCAACGACGGTCGTATTCTCGTTCGCGAAAGCGGCACCGAGCCCGTAATCCGCGTTATGGTTGAGGCGGAGACAGATGAACTGTGCAAAGAATATGTAAGTAAGGTCATTAGCGTCATCGCAGATCTGTAAAATGTACCGCATCACTCGGAAGGGTGGTGCGGTTTTTCGTTGGCGAAGCCAACGGTGGGAGCGCAGCAAGCTGCGCGGTGATAGCCGGCTGCGCCGGCAGTGATAGCTGCGCGGAGCGCAGCGGTGATATTCGCCGCAACGCGCCGAAAGTGTTAGACGAGCAGAGCTCGTCGGTGATAGGAGGTACTTATGATGAAGCATTTTCATTCATTTGTGAAGGTTTCGGTTGTGGCGACGTTGCTCGCCGGTTCTTTGGTCTTGCTTTCGGGCTGTGGCAAGCAACCCGCAAGTGGCGGCGCGACTCCTACGGGAAGCGGCGAGGGCAGTTCATCGGCCACATTATATAAAGATGTCGTGGCACTTCCCGATTCGTTGCTCGCGCACCGCACGCCGGCGACCGACACAGGTAGCGTTGTGATTACCGACGAAATGCGCACAGCCTCGGTTATAAATCCGGGAAACGTCACGCGCCTGGCAAATGCAATGGTAAAAGCAGCAAATGGCGAGGAGGTTACGATCGCCTACCTCGGTGGCTCGATCACCGACGGCGACTCCGCTTCCCCGAAGGCCACCGGTTGCTATGCCTATCGGTCCTTCCAATGGTGGGAACAGACCTTCCCGAACGCCAAGCTGAGCTACGTAAATGCCGGAATCGGCGCAACCGACTCCTATCTCGGTGTTCACCGTGTCGAGGAGGACGTGCTCGTACATGAGCCGGACGTCGTAATCGTCGAATTCAGCGTCAATGACTACCGCCCGATCAACAAGGAAAGCTACGAAAGCCTTCTCAGACGCATTCTCCTTTCGGAAAATGCACCGGCTGTCGTTGCTCTCTTCCTGATGCAGGAGGACGGCAGCTCCTATCAGCAGAACCACCAAGTAATCGCATTTAACCTGTCCGTACCGATGATTAGCTATAGAAATGCTATCTACCCGGCCATCACGGACGGCTCTATGCAGTGGTCTGAGGTCGGCAATTCCGACGGCACCCACCCGAACAACGGTGGTCATGCGGTGATCGCGCATTTTCTTACGAACTATTTTAACTCTGTGCTAGAGGGCATCCCTACGATGGAATACGCGCCGTACGAGGTCCCGACACACAAAATCACGCAGTCACGCTACGAAGCGGGTAAGCTTCTCGACAACACCTCCTTGGAACCGACCTCCATGGATGGCTTCACGGCGAGGACGATTTCCGCGGCGCAGTTTCCAAATGGCTGGCAGACGACAAGCGGCGGAACCATTGCATTTGACGTAACGTGCCGAACGCTCGGACTTGTGTTCTACGGGACGACCGACGGAAAGAGCGGAATCTACGATGTGTTCGTCGATGACGAGAAGGTAACGACGATCGATGCCAACTTTGTCGGCCGCTGGGGCAGCTACGCGGACTACGCGGAGCTGAAGAAATTCGACGAAAGCGGCGCTCACACCGTCCGCATTCAACCCGCGGAAGGCAGCGAAGACAGCAAGTTTACGATACTGGCGTTGACGGTAGGGGAGTGATTAGCTGCGCGGAGCGCAGCAGTGATAGTCGGCTGAAAGCCGACGGTGTTAGTGCCCGAAGGGCACGGTGTTAGTGGCCAAAGGCCACGGTGGTAGCGCCGTAAAACGGCGCGGTGTCGGTGGTGGCCTGCGATGACAACGACAAACAGCACAATAAAAATACAAATGCCTGCGACGAATGATCTGTAATTCGCAAATTCAATGCG
>JAZODS010000136.1:0-9009 GCA_045597165.1 Lachnospiraceae bacterium
TAAGCAAAATTCAAAAGTGCATCTCCTGCGAGAATGCCCATCGCATGACCGTACTTCTTGTGCGTAGTCAGCTTGCCGCGACGATAGTCGTCGTTGTCCATTGCCGGCAAATCGTCGTGCACAAGCGAATACGAATGAATCATCTCCATCGCCGCCATAAACGGAGCAACGAGCGTATCGAGGTATTCCTCTTTTCCGCCGAGATAGCGATACGTCTCCTGAATCAGCATCGGTCGAATGCGCTTACCGCCGTTCTCGACGCTGTAGCACATCGCCTCGAGCAGTTCCTTTTGCACGCCCTCCACAGCGGGAAGGTAGCAAAGCACGCGACTTTGCGTCTCTTCTGTTCTCTCCTTTAAGCGCGTCTCCCAATTACTCATTCTCGGACATGCTCCCCTCTTCCAATATCTCAAGCTCCTTCTCTACACGGTCAATCAGCTTGTTGCAGGTCTGAATCCTGCCCATGCCCTCCTTGTAGAGCGAAAATGTCTCATCCAGCGTCAGATTATCGCCCTCCAGCTGCTGCAGCAGCTCCTCCAGTGCAGCCAAATGCTCCTCTAACGTCACATTCTTATCTTCCATCACAAACCTCCATTAGGAACGGGAAATGCTCACAACCTCCGCCGTCAATTCACCGTCCGCGAGATGAATTCCCAATCGATTGCCGACCGCGGTATTTTCGACTCCGGTCAATGGTCTGCCTTGCTCGTCTGTCACAAAGCCATAGCCCTTACCGAGCTTCGCAAGCGGTGACATGCCATGCAACTTCGCAGCGAGCATCTCCAGGCGATGCTTGCTCCGCTCAAGCGCACGCGACATTCTTTGCTCCAGCAGCTCCTCGTATCTTAGCACCTGCTCACGCTTTCGGTCCAGTCGACGCGACGGAGAATTGTACTGCAAATACTGCTTTCGACTGTTCAGTTCCTTGCGACAGCTCTCCAGCTTTCTCAGCACCGCCGCATACAGGGACGCATGCAAGTCCACCAAAAAGCCATCGAGTGCCGATGCCTCCTTCGTTGCCAGCTCCGCCGCTGCGGACGGGGTCGGCGCACGCAAATCCGACACGTAATCGATGATCGTCGTATCCGTCTCATGTCCGACGCAGGAGATAATAGGCGTCTGACATTCGTACACGGTCCTCGCCACCAGTTCCTCGTTAAATGCCCACAAATCCTCTATCGAGCCACCGCCGCGACCGACGATAATCACATCGACACCGTAGCGGTCCAACCGTTTGATACCGGCTGCAACGGACTCCGCCGCTCCGACACCCTGCACCTGCGCCGGTACAAGAATCGGCTGCACATACGGATTTCTTCTGCGAAGCACATTGCAAATGTCCTGCAACGCCGCTCCGCTTCTTGCGGTCACAATACCTACTCGCTTCGGAAATGCGGGAATCGGCTTCTTATGCTCCGGCGCAAACAAGCCTTCCTGCGCCAAACGCCGCTTCAAAGCCTCATACTCCTCGTAGAGGCGTCCTATGCCGTCTTGCTCTATTCTCGATGCATACAGCTGATACCTGCCGTCTCGGTCATACACGGACACGTAGCCCTTGACACGAACGCTCATGCCCTCCCTCAGTAAAAAGCGCAAACCGCTTCGCACTGCCGAAGCAAACATCACACACGCAAGCTGCGCATCCGCATCCTTGAGCGTAAAGTAAATGTGCCCCGACGGGTGGTATTTGCAATTCGACACCTCGCCCTCGACCCAAAGGTCGGAAAGCAACGCATCTCTTACAAACAAGCTCTTAATGTATGCATTTATCTTCGATACCTTAAAGCTCTGCTCCATCTTGACTCTTAATCACCTTTGAAAGAATTCCGTTGACAAATGCGTAGGACTGATTGCCGCCATACTTCTTTGCCAGCTCTACCGCTTCATTGGCCGCAACACCGTTCGGAACACTGTCGTCATACAGCACCTCGTACACACCAAGACGCAAAATGTTCAGCTCCGCACGACCGATTCTCTTGAGGTCCCATCCGAGAGAGGCCTTCTCGATTACCGAATCGAGATCGCCGGCGAGCTCGGATACAGCCTGATAACGAGCA
Source organism: Lachnospiraceae bacterium (assembly GCA_045597165.1). Classification (GTDB taxonomy): domain Bacteria; phylum Bacillota; class Clostridia; order Lachnospirales; family Lachnospiraceae; genus ISDg. Next base: position 2,058 of record JAZODS010000136.1, read on the forward strand.
TACAGCTGCTCGCAAATGTCTGCCGCATACTGCAAATCCTCGAAGTAGCGCTCGACATGCTCTCTTCTTTCCTCCGCCTCATGAAACTCAGACAAGAACAATGCCGCAAAGACATGCTCTCTCCGTTCACTCATGCGAATATTCTTCTTTACCTGCGGAAGCTCCGCTCCCTGCTTCGGCTTCTGTTCCATACTGCCTGTTCCTCCAAACTTAAAAAAAGAGGGAGTGACCGCGTAATTGACCACTCCCTGCAATACTCTCTTACGCCTTGTCAATGTCCACGCCGACGATATGCACGTTCACGCGCTCTACCGTGAGTCCGGTCATATTTTCTACCGCACTTCTTACCTTCTCCTGTACTGCCTTCGCAGTCTTCGGAATTCCGTATCCGTATCTCATAACCAACGAAAGCTCTGCGCTGACGTAGTTGCCCTCGATACCGATTACTACGCCCTTCGTAAGGTTCTTAATGCCCAGCTTACCGATAATCTCTTTGGTTACATTGCCGAACATGTAAGCAACGCCTTCCACTTCCGTAGCCGCAAGACTTACAATCGAAGCCACAACGTCCTCTGCAATATGAATGCTTCCCAAATCTCCGAGACTAGTCGGGGTAACATATACCTGTTCTGTTTCTTTGCTCATATCTCATTCCTCACTTCTACCTCTGCTTGCAAAGGGTGTCTGGCTTACGCGCGCATCGAACACCGCTTCGCATCGGTATAACACCATATGAATATATATCGTTTCCATTATAGCAAAGGATAAGCAAAATGGGAAGTCTTTTTTTCCGCCTCACATAAGTTCCGAAAATCCACCTTCCGACTGTACACTAATCTTCCATTACCGCGTGCGTAATGACGATATCCTCGGCACCTGCGCCGGTCTTTCGCATAACGATGTCCTCGATTTGCGCCGTCTGTGCCTCCGTCAAGGAAGCGGCATTCAAGATAACATCCACCGACTCCTCCTCGATGTGAACGACTACATCGTCAAAGCCCTTAGCCTCCAGAAGAGATTCCGTAACGTCCTCCATCTCCGCATTTTCCGTCATAGCAACGAGTGCCGAGATGGCGTCCTTCTTCAGGTCCTCGCTGATGCTCTGGTCATTTACGATGCTCATCAGCGTTTCCTTGTTCTGCGAACGAACCTGCTCTCTGCTCAGCTTAGCGCCGGTAAAGAAGTCCGCGGACAACCGCGTGCTTGCGAGAATTGCCGTACCGGGTGTCTCGTCCTGGGCTCCGTTTGCGGAAGCAACCTCTTCGCCGTCTGCAGGAGCAGTTTCCTCACCGTCTGCGGAAGCGACTTCCTCGCCCGTTGCGGCGCCGTCTGTAGATGCCTCCTCACCGTCCGTTGCGGCGGTTTCCTCCGCATTTGCTTCGCCGGTCGGAGTCGCTGCCGGGTCTTCCGTCTGATTTGCCTCAATCGGCGGAAATTCTCCGTCGTCCGCTACCGTAAATATGTCACCGGTTCCTTCCGAAAGTCCTGCCACCGGTGTCACGCTCGTCTTTCCGCCCTTGCCGCCGTTTACGGCTTCCTCAATCGGATCTCCGGAAAGATTTAAGTACCCTGCCACTACAATCATAATCGCCAGTGCTGCTATGATTACCTGATTGCGCTTTATGATTTTCTTCACTGTCTGACCTCCCATTTTCCTTTTCAATGATATTGCAATACGCGTACCTTGTGTGCCGGTATTGCAAATAATACATATGCCGCATTTGTGATTTCCAGAACCACATTTCCGTTGCCGGCCCCCTCGGCGACTACCAATACGCCCGACAAATCCGGCGCCAGCATCACCTCCACCTTACCGACCCCCTCGGTCTGCTCGAGCACCTCCCGCAGTCTCTGCTCGTAGTACTCGGGGGTATCGCTTTCGGGCTCCTCGTGTCGTACCTCTGTGCTTTGCAGCGGCGGCTGCTCCGCACCCTCCTCCCGTTCAAAAAAGGTGAGTGCCAAAAGGGCCACCCCCGCGAGAAACAACGCGACGACTCTTCCGACGCCGAGCTCCTTCATTTTTTGAATCACCTTGTCCATCCTTTATTCCTCCACTGCTGTTGTCACGATATGCGAGGCATCTACGCGGTATACCTCTACGAGATACTGCTTCACGGCATTTTCCTGATCCTTCGTCTTACAATACACAGTTACGGACGAAAGCGTGACGCTACTCCCCTCCATTGTCAGCTCCACATGCACTCCGTTCACATCGTGGCCGGCATTCAAAAGCGCATCCAACAGCTGCTTTTCCGCACTTCGCACGTAATACTCGAGTCGCGTTTCGTCTGCCTGCTCCGCGCTTTCCTCCCCCGTCGCCTCTGTAATCCACGCCTCTCCCGGGAAAATGCTTTGCTCCTCCGTCAAAAGCCCCGCCACCGGCGTCAGAATATAGACCGCGAGCATGCATCCGGTGACAAGCCGCAGGTATTTGCCGTAGCGCTCCAAATCCGTGAGCTGCAGCGCCACGTTGATCAATATCATGAGTATGATCATCCTCTGAATGGTGAGTAGCATGCATATCCTCCTATTCTTTCGCTTTTCCCGTAGCATCACAATGCCGCGCCGCCGGGCCACACCGCTACGAGGTCGTAACGCAGATAATGACGAGCACCAAGGCAAATGCCAACACCGCTGTCCATACGATATCGAACAGCAGCTGCACCGCATCCGCCGCATCCTCCAAACACGACACCATCCCCTTGTCGGCAATAACACTTGCCACTGCTGCCACAATGCGAAACAACAGCTGAAAGAGAAACAGCTTGATGAGTGGCCGTACACACAGCACGACTAGCAGCACGATGCCCGCGGCACCTACCGCATTTTTCACGACGATGCCCGCTCCGAGCACGGTCTGCGTCGCTCCGGAGAACAAGCCCCCGAGTCCGGGAATCGCACTCAGCGCATTTACCAACGTGCTCTGTTTTAGCTTGTCCACGCCCGGCGTCAGTAGGCTGTTGATTGCGGCAAAGCCGGTCGTCAACACGAGAATGCTCTTACGTCCCCACACAATCACACGCTTCACGAGGCTCGAAAAGCCGCTGAGCGAGCCTTCCATCGGCAGGTGGTTGCTCACCGCCAGCAGCAGATAGATGTTGCACAGCGGCAGTAGCGTCGCGTGCATAATATTTTGCGCCAACGTGATGAGCATCAGGTAGATTTGGTAAAATGCCGTGACGGACGTAATGCCTACGCAAAAGGTGATGCAGGCAAGGTAAACCGGAACGAGCATTTTCATAAACGACACGAGATACGAAAGCGTCGTGGCCGCAACGGAAGCCGCCTCGAGATACGCCTGCGCAAGCACGCCGAACATCAGAAGAAATGCGACGTAGCTTCCCATCTTCGCAACCTGCGGATTCGAAAATGCCCGCGAGAAGTTCGACAGCAGTGCTGAAACCGCCACAATCAACAGCAGCTGGCCGAAAAACCAAAGCTCGCCGAACAAGCCCTCCAGCGCCTTTTTGCCGATGATGGAAAGAAGGCCGGACAGCGTAAAGCCCTCCTCCGACAGAATCAAATCGGATAGCATGTCCCCAAAGGAAATGTCTTTCGTCTCCTCATGCCCCTTCAGAAGCGCATCGACCTCGGAATAATCGAGCTGTCCGAGGAAGCTATCCACATAGCTGTCCGTCTGCGACTCCTCTGCGCGCGCCGTCATTTGGCTCAGAAGAAGCATTAGGATACACAGAACCGGAATGGTCATTTTCCTACGCAAACTGCAAGATCACCTCCACCAGCTGAAGTAGAATCGGCATGCTCACGCCTAAGATGGTCAGCTTCGCGACGAGCGCAATCTGCTCCGCCAACACCTGATGTCCGGCGTCCTTGCAAAGGGCTCCGCCCAGCTCACCGACGTACGCAAGCCCCGTTATCTTCATGAGAAGCTCAAAATACTCATTTCCCAGCTCGAGCGATTCGAATATTCCGTACAGGGTCGCCGCGATCCCACTCACTCTAGACACCGCAATCATCATCACGTAAATGCACGCAGTCACCGAAATGGCCATCGCCAGTGTCGCGTCGCTTTTCTTCGCCATCCCGGCACCCAACATCGCCACGAAGCAGACCAATACGATTGTCAGCATATCCTCTCTCCTCGCATACGCTACATGCCGTCCAGTGAGAACAGCGTTTCGATTGTCTGAAACAGCTCCGCTATGTACGGAAGCACCCAACTGAGTACTAAAATCAGCCCCGCAAGGCTCGTGAGAAATGCCTGGTCCTCACGCCCGGAATGCTTCAATATCTGCCCCAGCATAGACACCAAGATGCCGACTGCCGCTATCTTGAATATGAGATATATGCTCATTCTTACTCTCCCTCCACATCCTACGATGCCCGATTCTACGAGGCTCGGTCTTCCGACGTCCGACACTACGGACCCGAGCCTTCCGATACCCGGCACTACAGCAGCACGAGCGTCACAAATACGCCGAACAGGATGCCGAGATTTCGATACAGACGGCACTTCTCCGTCACCTCCGCATTTAGCTGCTGCAACTCGCCCTCCGCATACGTTACGTAGCGCTGCAATATCGTCTCCTGCAACCGACAGTCCGCCAGCCCGAGCTGCTCTCCGATGGCTATGAATTGACGCATGTCCTGCTCCTTCATACACGGACTACTCAGCTTATCGCCTGCTACGCGCGCCCAAATGGCGGACACCGGCTCTCCGCTGTATTCGAGCAGGTTGTCCGCAATCTCGCAAAATGCATGTCCGTACGCATTTGCCGCATAACGCCCCGCCTGCAAGAGTGCCTCAGGTAACGGCAAGCCGGTGCTTCGAATCTCTGCCTGCAGCAGCTCGATTGCACGCTTTCCGTCTGCGAGTCGTTCCTGTCTTGAACGCAATTGCCTTCCGACCATACACCCGCCGAGGGCTCCCGCGCTAATGACGAATATCGCACCCAACAACCTAATCCACATAAGATGCCTCCATTTCCAGACTCCGCGTCCCGTCTGCTCTTTTAGCAATCGTCACAATCCCTTTGAAATGCCCGATCTCGAGCAGTCTTCTCCACTTCTCATGACGCACAAGCTCCTCCTTACTACCGGCATGCGCCGTCATCAGCATATAGCAGCCTCGCCCAAGGGCCTCCTCGACCGAGTCCACATCCTCGCCACTGACCTCATCAAGCGCCAGATAATGTGGCGCCATCGTTCGCAGCAAGATGCGAAGCCCCTCTGCCTTTGTGCATGCGTCGAGCACATCGGTGCGCGGACCAAGGGCATTTTGCGGAACTCCCTCGTGACAGGCGCCGATTTCCGAACGCTCGTCCACCACTCCTACCGTATACCCACTCTCCGACAAGCCGCGTATCATATCGCGCAGCAACGTTGTCTTACCGGCGCCGGGCGGCGAGATGACCAGTATACTTCCCGGCTTACTGCGAAGCTGAAAACCTTCGAGCACCGTGTCGGCACAGCCGTATCGTTCGTGCGCCACGCGCAGATTCATCGAGCCGACTTTGTGCATTCGCAGGCGTCCGTTCGGGTCGCAAAGCATTTCCCCACAGATGCCGACTCTGTGCCCTCCCGCGATGGTCAAATAGCCCTGTCTGAGCTGCTCCTCGGCAGCATAGACGGAATAGTTACAAAGGTATGTAAGCATTTCCGCAAGCAGCGCTTTGCTCAATACATATGCATGTCCCTTTTGCAATATGCTCTTTTCCTCTTTGCCGTAGCTCGGCGAATACAGACTGCCGTCAGCCATGAGCATCGCCTCTCTGCCCGCATAGCGTAGGTAGATCGGTTGTCCGGCCCGAAGCCGCACCTCCTCAAGCTGCGCAAAATCCTCTACTGCCCGCTGCAGCTGTTCTCTCAGGCTCAGCGGAAATACCCGCAATATTTCTTCCCTTACTCCCATCGTACCTCCTCTCCGTCCTGCCGTGGCAGCACCGGTGGCTTGTCTTTTTGTCCGCCACCTCTTGTCCCAATATATGAACCGCGGGACAAATTATGCATTGCAAAATGAAACCGCGTGGCGTATGATAAATGCAGAAACGGACAAGAAGGGATATGTTCAGATGCAGTACGGTTTGATTGGAAAAAAGCTAGAACACAGCTATTCAAAGATAATACATGAGATGTTAAGAGACGCACCTTATGAATTGGTGGAACTGACAGAGGAGGAAGTGGACTCCTTTCTAAAGGCAAAGGAGTTTCTCGGAATGAATGTCACCATTCCGTACAAGCAGACCGTCATCCCGTACATGGACGAGCTCGACTCGTCGGCGGAGAAGATCGGCGCCGTGAATACCATCGTACACAGAGACGGCCGTCTGATTGGCTACAACACCGATTACTATGGTTTTGTTGAAACACTAAAGGCCGGTAGGATTGATATCACGGACCGTAAGGTGCTCGTGCTCGGAAACGGCGGTGCTTCCAAAGCCATCTTAGCGGCCCTTCGCGACTTCTCCCCCTCGGAGATCATCACCGTAAAATACAAAGAAGAGCCCGGCGTATGCACATACGAAACCGCAGCAAGGCTGCATACCGACGCCGCACTGGTTGTCAATACAAGCCCGGTCGGCATGTATCCGAACGTCGATGCCTCTCCGCTGGACTTGACACCGTACAAGCATTTACGCGCCGTAATCGATATCATCTACAATCCCAAGAAGACAAAGCTGCTTTTGCAGGCCGAGTCGCTCGGCATCCCCGCCTACAACGGCCTTTTGATGCTCGTACAGCAGGCCAGACGCGCATCGGAGCTGTTTTTTGAGGATACGCTTTCGGATACCCATGTCAATGATATCTATCAACGCTTATACGATTAACAATATATAAAGACATAAAAAATCGGTGGTACATGCTGTATAGCACATACCACCGATATTTTTATCCTCGAATGATTTCAACCGGTTTTTTGCGTGTTACAAATATAATCGGAACAATGGCAATTGCCAAGCAGGCGAGAAGAACTCCTCCTGCAACCATCGCC
>JAZODS010000137.1:0-15554 GCA_045597165.1 Lachnospiraceae bacterium
CCGATTTCAAGTATTCTTTTATAGTTTTTTGATTTGTACAAAAAACGAAGCAAGCCCTGTGCTTCTTTTCGAATTACAGGGACCTTCGTTTCAACAGCGTGATCATATATTTCTTGTAATACATCCGGCAAATCCGGCTCTAGCGAGCAAATATATTGGGAAATGTGCGGATTACAAAGCAAAGAATCTTTCATCCGCTATCCCTCACTTTCCTCCGGCTCCATCGCCGTGAAGCTTGCTATGACGTCCAGTATCTCCGAATAATCCATATCAGAACGAAGCTGATATGTGCCGGGCAAAATATTCGCCTTCAAAATCTTAACCTTCACATAGAAGGACAAATCATTTTTAATAAGTCCGTCTCGCTCAAGCTTCTTGGCAACCTCAAGAGTGGAATCACCGGACTGAATAAAAAACTCAACCTCTTTTGCCTCTGCCGTCGTTGTTGCAGCGTCAGAGCCAAATACTTGGTAGCAAAATGTATACGCATATCTGCAACACTGAACAACTGCAATTGTGACAAACAAATAAAACAAAATATCAAAAAAGAACCGTGTCAACGAATTCGACATGGACAATAGATATTTGCCTGTTTTGAGCTTTTCTTTCTTCATAGCTACTCCTTATCCCTTGCTACACTTCCGCTATAATCGGTAGAACCATAGGTCTGCGCTTAATCGTTCTCCAGAAGAAATCACCGAGTGAGTTCTTGATGTCATTCTTCAGACGATTGATGTCGTTGGAGGACGTATCGAGGAAACGATCGATGCAATCGCCGACCACTTCGGAAGCCTCCGTAAGCAAAGATTCAGACTCTTTCACGTATACAAAGCCTCGTGTAATAATCTCCGGATTGCTGATACAATCCAAAGTCTCGTAATCCACGGCAAACGATACGATTACAATGCCGTTCTCGGAAAGATACTGTCTATCCTTCAATACCGCATTTCCGACATCACCTACGCCCAAACCGTCAACCATAATGCCTCTGGACGGAACCGTACCCACAACAGCGGCCGAGGTCGTACTGAGCTGCAATACATCACCGGACTTAAGAATGATAATATCCTCTTTGTCCATGCCAAGCTCAATTGCAAGATTTCTCTGCGCAACGCGGTGACGATATTCACCGTGAATCGGAATCGAATACTGCGGCTTAAGCAGCGAATAAATCAACTTAATCTCATCCTGACAAGCGTGGCCCGATACGTGCGTATCTTGGAAAATGACCTTCGCGCCGAGCATCGACAAATCATTGATCAGACGGAACACGTTCTTCTCGTTACCGGGAATCGGCGTGGAGCTGATGATAACGACGTCGCCCGGGAAAATCGAAACCTTACGATGCGTAGAATTCGCGATTCTCGAAAGCGCAGCCATCGGCTCGCCCTGACTTCCCGTCATAATCAATACAACCTGCTCATCCGGGTAATTCTTAAGCTCCTCGAGCGAAATCATAAGTCCGTCGGGAACCGTAATATATCCGAGCTCCGTAGCGGTCGTAACGATGTTCACCATGCTACGGCCTTCAATGGCAACCTTTCTGCCGTACTTTGCAGCGGAATTGATAATCTGCTGCACACGATCGACATTGGATGCAAATGTGGCTACAATAATACGATGCGAAGTATTCTCTGCAAAGATATTATCAAACGTCTTGCCCACCGTCTTCTCAGACATCGTAAAACCGGGCTTTAACGCATTTGTACTATCACACAACAGTGCAAGCACTCCGTTGCTGCCAAGCTCGGCAAGCCTCTGCAAATCAATCGTTCCGCCGTACACCGGCGTAAAATCAACCTTAAAATCGCCTGTATGCACAACCGTTCCCACCTCGGTAGTAATCGCAAGTGCACTCGAGTCGGCGATGCTGTGATTCATGTGAATAAATTCAACGGAAATATCGTCAAAGTCTACGACGTCGCCGTATTTCACTACGTGAAGCGGCACCGTTACCGGCAACTGTGCTTCCCGAAGCTTATTCTCAATAATCGCAAGTGTCAACTTAGTTCCGTACACCGGAACCGGAATCTCTTTCAAAATGTACGGCAATGCACCGATGTGGTCCTCATGACCGTGCGTGATGCAAAAGCCCTTCACCTTATCAATATTGTCCTTAAGGAATGTCACGTCCGGAATAACCAAATCGATTCCGAGCATGTCCTCCGCAGGAAACGCCAAACCGCAGTCTACAACGACAATCGAATCGCCATAGCAAAATGCAGTGATATTCATTCCAATCTGTTCTAGTCCGCCGAGCGGAATAACACGAATGGAGTCTCGATTATTCATATAATCCTCAACCTTCTTTCATTACTGAATCTCAATATCCTCTAACAGCTCCTGAAAGACGATCTCGAGAGCATCCAGCTCGCTTTCGTCCTCAATCTCCTCATACGTAATCTCGTCATCATTCAGTATCGTCTGGCGCAAAATATGTGCATACTCAGAATCCTCTTCCGCTACAAGCAAATACTTCTCGCCCATAAATGTCGTCTCTTCAATTACTTCGAATTCAATCTTCTCCCCGTCCTCCGAAAGGAACGTAACGGTCTGTTCTTTACTTCCCACTGATCTCTTCCTCCAGCTTATTTCTCGCCTCTGCGTTGTTCGTCAAGTAATCCATATAGGATTGCAAGATAAACACCGCCGCAAGCTTATCTACAACTTCCATCTTCTTTTCTACAGACACCTCGAACTCGTCTAGGGCACGATGCGCCGATACCGTCGTAAGTCGCTCGTCCCATAACACAACCGGAAGACCGGTTCTTCTCTTCAAATCAGCCGCAAATGCTTCCGACTTAAGCGCACGCTCACCTACCTGATTGTCCAAATGCTTCGGATATCCGATCACAAGTGCATTCACTCCACGCTCGGCAATCAGCTGTTCAATGCGCTGATACGTCTGACGTAGCTTATTCTCGTGCTTTCTGCGAATGACCTCGAGAGGCTGCGCCGTCAAAAACAACTCATCGCTTCCCGCAACTCCAACTGTAACAGAGCCATAATCCAAGCCTAGCAAATGTAACGTACTCATGTCTGTATCTTCTCCGATCGTACTATCTAAAATTATGATTGATATAATCCTTCATCAATTCCTCGATAATCTCATCACGCTCGACCTTAGCGATCAGACTTCTTGCATTCATATGACTGGTTATGTAGGTCGGATCACCGCTCATAAGGTAGCCTACAATCTGACTTACCGGATTATAGCCTTTTTCAGCAAGGGCAATATACACCGTATCGATGACCGTACGGATAAACTGCTCCGGCTTATTCTCAACTTTAAAAAACTGTGTACCCTGGTTATCCTGCATAACAGTACCTCCATTCATGCTATAGTATACTAATTATATTCTATCTCATTCACGAGAAAATAGCAATCGAATTTTCCTCAAACCACGCAAGTAATGTCCCATCCGGCATCATTTGTTCGCCAACAACCGTGACAATTCGATTCACAAGGTTTTCATCGGATTGTACCGCATAGGGTACGTACTGCTCGGAGTGCCCGATGAAATATTCTTTTCCGTCGATTGTCACCTTTTCTTCTATCAAAACCCTCGCCTGACGGCCGAGCCACCCCTTGCGATATTCCATCAACAGCTCTTCTCCGATAGCGAGAAGACAATGCTCGCGATTGCGTTTCACTTGATCGTTCACCTGAGGTGTCATTGAGTCTGCCGCAGTACCTTTTCTTCTCGAATACGGAAATACATGAATCTGCGAAAATGCAATGTCCTTCGCGAACTGTGCACTTTCCTCGAAATCCTCGTCTGTCTCCTTCGGAAAACCGACTATGATGTCCGTTGTAATCGCAGGCATCTCAAAATATCTACGAATGCAATCGCACACCTCGCGGTACTGCTCCTTCGTATATTTGCGGTTCATATTCTTCAAGGTGCGGTCGCATCCGCTCTGCAAAGACAAATGAAAATGCGGACACAGCTTCGACAACTTGCTAAGCTCGGATGTAAATTGCTCTGTCATAATTCTCGGTTCCAAGGAACCAAGACGGATTCGCATAAGTCCCGGTACCTGCTCGAGCATTTTCAACAAGGTAAGCAAGGGAAGCTCTCCCTTATCGACCGACAAAGAGCTCTGTTCATGCAAAGAATAGCTTTCCAATCCAAACGAAGACAGATGAATTCCGGTCAGTACAATCTCTTGATAGCCCTTGTCTACCAAAGCCTTCACTTCCGCAAGAATACTCTCTGTGCTACGACTGCTGATACGACCTCTGGCGAACGGTATGATGCAGTAGCTGCAAAACTGATTGCAGCCGTCCTGAATCTTCACGAATGCACGTATGCTCTTCTCTTCGGTCACCATCGGCATCTCTTCGTATTCAACCAAGCTTTTATCGTCATAGACGAACACCTTCTGAGGCGACTCGCCGTTTGCGATGCTTTCGAGATACTGATTGATAATCATTGACGTCTCGGCTTTTCGACGATTTCCGATCAGCAAATCGATATTCGTATCCTCCAAATGCGACTCATGAAACTCCTGTACATAACAACCGATTGCCACCACAATGGCAGAGCTGTTGCGACGCTTGGCCTGTCCGAGCATTTGTCTGGATTTGCGGTCCGCAACATTCGTTACCGTACAAGTATTGACGATGTAAATATCGGCCGCCTCACGAAAGGAAACCTCGCGTGTGCCATATGCCTTCAGCTGACTTTTGATTGCTTCCGTTTCGTACGTATTCACTTTACAGCCGAGCGACAAATAGGCAACTCGCAGTTCTGACAAATAATTTTTCATTACCCTCTTCCTTTCGCAAAGATTGAAAAACCTTGTGACATTCTATTGACTTTTAAATGTACAAAAGGTACTATATATTTTAGAAATGAATCCACAAGGAGGCGTGTGCATGAAAACCGTTATGATTACCCTGAATTCCATTGATAAAGTTAAGAATTTCGTGAATGACATCACCAAGTTCAATTCCGATTTTGATTTGATTTCCGGACGTTATGTCATCGATGCAAAGTCCATTATGGGAATCTTCAGCTTGGATTTGTCGAAGCCCATTACTCTTAACATTCACAACGATGCTGAGATGGATACTATTCTCGAGGTTCTCAAGCCTTACATCAGCTAAATCGTATGCTTTCGGCGTGTTCCGAGGAACACGCCGTTATTTTTTTGCTATTCTTCAGGCTTTACTAAGATGCGCTCTCTTGTAGAAAGTGCTTCTTCAACCATCTTATCGATTTCGTCGCCAAGCAACGTCTCAGAGCGTTCAATCGCCTTTACAACCGGCTTCGTCACCGGATGCTTTGCAACGAAGATCGTACAGCAATCCTCGTAAGGAAGAATGCTTGTCTCATAGGAACCGATTCGTTCGGAAATCTCTACGATATCCACCTTATCAAAGCCGATGAGCGGTCGGTAAACCGGCATGGTACACACTGCATTTGTCGCATTCAAGCTCTGCATCGTCTGACTTGCCACCTGACCGATGCTCTCACCGGTAATCAACGCAAGGCAATTGTTTTCATTTGCAATGCGCTCTGCGATTCGCATCATATAACGACGCATAATGATTGTAAGCTCATCGTGCGGACACTTTTCATAAATCTGCATCTGGATATCCGTAAAGTTCACAATATTCAGGTGAATCGGGCCTGTGTAGGTGGAAAGAATTCTGGCCAGATCCACAACCTTCTGCTTTGCTCTCTCACTTGTATACGGCGGTGCGTGAAAATACGTTGCATCGATTCCGACACCGCGCTTTGCGATCATGTATCCCGCAACCGGACTGTCGATACCACCGGAAAGCAAAAGCATTGCCTTACCGTTGCAGCCTACAGGCATGCCACCGAGGCCTTTAAAGCAATCGGTGTACACATATGCACGGTTTCGAACCTCAACCGTAATGTGGCTCTGCGGATTGCGCACATCTACGCTCAACGTAGGGAAACGATCGAGTAAATACGCACCTAGCTCCACACAAATCTCCGGAGAGGTCATAAAATAGTTCTTGTTACCACGCTTACATTCTACCTTAAACGTGAAATTCTTCTCTTCGAAGTAGTTCTCTACGAAGTCACCGACACCCTCGCAAATATCGTTCCACTCCGTCGAATCAAGGATAACCACGGGACTAAAGCCGGCAATACCGAATATCTGACCGAGAGCCTTTACGGTATCCTCGTAATCGAAATCATCCGGACATTCCACAAAGATACGCCCCTGTTCCTTTGTGACGCGATACTCTCCGAGCGGATGTAGTCTCGTTCTGATCTGTCTTACGAGCGAATCCTCGAAATACGAACGATTCTTTCCCTTCAAACCGATCTCTGCATACTTAATCAAAAATGCGCGGTACATACTGTTCCTCGTTTCTTTCTGTTATTTTATCGTATATTTCTGAAGCGGCGGTACGATTCGAGCCAAGCACTCGATTACCGTATCGATGTCTTCAATCTTAGTGTCTACTGAAAAGCTAAATCGTAGCGTGGCGTCCAAATACTCATCCTTCACGCCGATTGCCTTGAGCGTTCCGCTGATTGCAGGATGATTAGACGAGCATGCCGAACCGGCCGACACATAGATTCCTTCCTCCGCAAGCCTGTGCAGTAGCACCTCGCTGCGAATATGATCAAAGCTAACGCTCACTATGTGCGGTGCCGTCATCGAAATTCGTTTCTCAAGCGACAACTCATCGCTTCTTTCCGCGAAAATCGCATTGACATGCGCAAAGGGCAAATGCTCTTCTGACTTTTCAATGAAGTGCTTCTTGCATTGATACAAATGCTCCATATGAGCCTTTTGGCTATCAAAATACACGCGAACCGCCTCTGCAAGGCCTGCGATTGCCGGAACATTTTCCGTACCGGAACGCATATTATTCTGCTGTCCGCCACCGAGCATCGTAGGCTCGATTCGAACCTTGTCGCGAATGTACAAGAAGCCGATTCCCTTCGGTCCATGCAGCTTATGGCCACTCACGGACAACAAATCGATTCCCATTCGCTCAGGATAAATCGGTAGCTTACCATAACCCTGAATGGCATCGACATGAAATACAATCTCTTTGTTATAGGTGTGCACGAGCTTTGCAAGCTCCTCGATTGGCTCTATCGCTCCGATCTCGTTATTCACCATCATAATCGATACGAGAATCGTCTCGGAATCGAGGGCATCTCTAAGGGCTTCAGCCGATACCAGGCCGTTGGAATCCACCGGGAGATACGTTACTCGGTAACCGTTGCTCTCCAGATGTCCGAACGGATTATAAACCGACGGATGCTCTACAACCGAAGTGATAATATGATTGCCGCGTCTACGCTTCGCGTTGCAAGCACCGAAGATGGCCAGATTGTTGGATTCCGTTCCACCGGACGTGAATACGATTTCTTTGTCGGTCACCTTTAGCGTCTTTGCAATGTGTTTTCTCGCATCGCGAACGTATTTTTCGGCGTCAAATCCTTTGCCGTGCAAGGAGGAAGGATTGCCGTAATCTTCGGTCATAACTTTCGCTACCACTTCCGCAACAGACGGAAAGACCTTCGTCGTGGCCGCGTTATCAAGATATATCTCCATAATACTAACGCTCCTTTACTCCATCGTAAGCTCCGACTCGAGCATCAGCATAGAAAGCAGACACAAGCCGGCCGTCTCCGTTCTAAGAATTCTGCGGCCGAGACTGATGATGTGTGCCCCATGCTGCTGTGCGAATTCCACCTCGGATGCGTCAAAGCCACCCTCTGGTCCGATAAATATCGCAACTCGTTTCGAAGCAACCGCCTCTTGAACTGCGGTCTTCGTAGCACTCATTCCCATAGCATTTTCATAAGGGAACAGGATGTATGCACCGTCTGCCTCCGCCTGTAAAATGGCCTCGCGAAAGCTAAGCACCTGTGAAATCTGCGGAATGCAGCCACGTCCGCTCTGCTTAGCGGCACTTTCCGAGATGCTTTGAAGGCGCTCGAGCTTTCTTTGCTCCTTTTTTGCATCGTCCAGCTTTACAATTGTGCGTTTGCACATAACCGGTGTAACTCCTGCCACGCCGAGTTCAACCGCCTTTTGCACAATGAGCTCCAGCTTGTCGCGCTTCGGTAAGCCTTGACAGAGAACGATATCCGTCTGCAATTCGACATCCGTATGCTCACGACTGTCAATCTGCAGCTCTACATGGTCTTCGCAGAACTCGGCAATCGTACAACGATAGTCGGTACCCTGACTGTCACACATTACAAGCTTCTCGCCGACATGCATGCGCAGAACGTTCTTGATATGATTGTAATCGCCGTCGTACACCGAAATCATATCGCCATGTATATATCTTTCATCCACAAAAAAACGCGACATAACGTCCTCCAAAATTACGCCTTTGCAACAAAGCTAACCCAATCCTTGCGATGACATACTTCCACAATCTCATATCCTGCCTGAAGCAGTGCCTCGCGTACGCTTTCTTCCTTCGTATTGATGATACCCGAGCTGATAAAGATTGCACCGGGCTTCATCACATGGCGAACAACGGGAGCAAGCGGTATGATAATATCCGCAAGAATGTTCGCAACAACAACATCATATTTTTCTAACGTCACTTTGTCAAGAAAATTAGCATCGGATATCACGTCACCCGTATAATAAGAAACCGTATCCTCTACGATTGCAGGTGAAGCCAATTCCGAAAGCTTCAAGCGGTTCACTACCGCATTTTCCTTAGAAACCGCTACCGCAACCTCATCGATGTCCGTGCCGATGCAATAGGAAGCACCGAGCTTCTTACCGATGATGGACAAGATACCGCTACCACAACCGACATCCAGCAGGGAGTCCCCGCTCTTCAAGTATTTTTGAAGGTTCTCGATGCACAGCCAAGTCGTCTCGTGAGAGCCTGTGCCAAATGCCGTGCCGGGGTCGATTTCAATCACCAAATCGTCTTCCTTAGCATCCGTAAGCACCTCCCACGTCGGCTTAATCACGATGGACTCACCGATGCGGAACGGCTTAAAAAACTTCTTCCAGTTGTTGATCCAATCCTTGTCCTCTGTTGTTGCAACTTCAATGGAAACCTCTCCGAAGGAAACGAAATCCGAATATTCCTCAACCATATTACGAATCTCATCAATACGGGTCGAAACGTCCTCTCCATCCTCAAGATAACAGGTGATAATTGCAGTACGGTCCTCCTCATCCAGCTCCGGCGGAATGTCGATAAACATCTTACGACGATCCTCCTCGCTAAGCTGAACCGAATCCTGAATCTCGATTCCGTCAAAGCCGAGATCGTACAAAATGCTGCTCATATAATCCTCAGCCTCTACTGTTGTTGTAATTCGAATTACACTCCACTTCATAAAACGGTTCCTTTCCGATTGCTATTTGTCCTTGCCAAACAGCTTGTTTTATTTGTCTTTGCCAAACAACTTGTTTTTCTTCTTTTCCGGTTCCTGAGATACACCGTTCATAGCATCATCAAACTGCTTCAGCAGCTCCTTTTGCTCACTTGTAAGTCGCGTGGGAACTTGTACAACAAGCGTTACATAATGATCGCCGCGAATCGTCTCGCGGTTCAAATACGGAACACCCTTGCCGCGCAGACGCACATTGGTATTCGTCTGTGTTCCGGGCTTCAAATCATACAAAACATCGCCATCCACTGTGGAAATGCGAATCTCTCCGCCGAGAGCCGCCTGTGCAAAGCTAATCGGCACCGTCGAATACAAATCAAATTCATTACGCTCCAAGAACGGATGTCTGCTTACTACGACCTCGACCAAAAGGCTTCCTCGCTCGCCGCCGTTGATTCCCGGCTCACCCATATCGCGAATTCTGACACTCTGTCCCGCATTGATTCCGGCAGGAATGGACACCTCAATGTTCTTTCTTCTCGAAACATATCCGCTACCATAACAATCCTTACATTTTTCCTTGATGATCTTACCGGAGCCATGACAATCCGGACAAACCTTCTGGTTCTGAATCACACCCATAAAGGACTGCTGCGTATACACAATGGAGCCGGTGCCGTGGCACTTTCCACACGTCTCGGGAGAGGTTCCTGCCTTTGCGCCACTTCCGTTACAAGTATTACAAACATCCTTCACATTGAGCTCAATGTCCTTCTTGCAGCCGAATACAGCCTCTTCAAATGTAATGCGAATCGATGTACGAACGTTAGCTCCGCTTCTCGGTGCATTTGCACGGCTACCACCACGACGACCACCGCCGCCGAAAATGTCGCCGAAACCGAACATATCGAAGATGTCGCTGAAATCGCCGGTAAACTCGAAGCCGCCCGGGCCACCGCCCTGTTCAAATGCGGCATGTCCGAAGCGGTCGTACTGAGCACGTTTCTCCTGGTCACTCAGAACCGAATAGGCCTCGCTTGCCTCTTTGAACTTGACCTCTGCTTCCTTATCTCCGGGATTGGTGTCCGGATGATACTGCTTGGCGAGCTTACGATAGGCTTTTTTCAGTTCGTCGTCCGTCGCGGTCTTCGAAACGCCTAATACCTCATAATAATCTCTCTTATCTGCCATTCAATCTACCATTCCTAACTATAAAAATGTATTGATAAAAACCCACGAAAGGAGCTGACCATAACAGCCAGCCCCATACATTCATGGAAAAACAGTGTCAATTATACTTCTCTGTATTCACCGTCAACTACATTGTCATCGGCAGGACCACTCTGCTGATATCCACCCATATCCGGGCCTGCACCGGCAGCCTGACTCTGCTCGTATACCTTCTGGAACAACTGCTGAGCGGAGTTCATAAGCTTCTCCTTAGCCGCCTTAATATCGGCAACTTCACCGTCATTCATAACCTCAGGATTCGTCTTAGCGATCAAATCCTTCAAATGATTGAGGTCTGCCTCAACGTCTGCCTTAAGAGCCGGATCGAGCTTGTCGCCAACCTCCTGCATAGCCTTCTCGGTCTGGAATACCATGGAGTCAGCCTCGTTGCGAGTCTCAACGGCTTCCTTGCGCTTCTTATCCTGAGCCTCATACTCTGCAGCTTCCTTAACTGCTCTCTCGATATCGGCATCGGAGAGGTTGGAGCCTGCGGTAATCGTAATATGCTGCTCTCTACCGGTTCCGAGATCCTTAGCGGATACATTTACAATACCGTTCGCATCGATATCGAACGTAACCTCGATCTGAGGAACACCACGACGTGCCGGCGGAATTCCGTCGAGACGGAACTGACCGAGGCTCTTGTTGTCACGTGCAAACTGACGCCCACCCTGAACAACGTTGATGTCTACAGCGGTCTGATTGTCAGCTGCAGTAGAGAACACCTGGCTCTTCTTCGTCGGAATCGTTGTATTTCTCTCGATCAATCTCGTAGCAACGCCACCCATCGTCTCAATGGAGAGGGACAACGGAGTTACGTCCAAAAGAAGGATGTCGCCCGCACCTGCATCGCCTGCAAGCTTACCACCCTGGATGGAAGCACCGAGGGCAACACACTCATCGGGGTTCAATGCCTTGCTGGGCTCTTGACCGGTCAACATACGAACCTTATCCTGTACAGCGGGGATACGAGTAGAACCACCTACCAAAAGCACCTTGCCGAGCTCGGAGGCTGCAATACCGGCATCGCGAAGCGCGTTCTGTACCGGAGTTGCGGTTCTTTCTACCAAATCGTGCGTAAGCTCGTCGAACTTCGCTCTGGTAATGTTCATATCAAAATGCTTCGGACCCTCAGCCGTAGCGGTAATGAACGGAAGATTTACGTTCGTCGTCATAGCGGAGGAAAGCTCCTTCTTAGCCTTCTCTGCAGCTTCCTTCAAACGCTGAAGACTCATCTTATCAAGGGAAAGGTCTACACCCTCCTGCTTCTTAAACTCGTCAATCATGTAGCGAGTCAATCTGTCGTCAAAGTCATCACCACCGAGACGGTTGTCACCGGAGGTAGCAAGTACTTCGATAACACCATCGCCAATCTCGATAATGGAAACGTCGAACGTACCACCACCAAGGTCGTATACCATGATCTTCTGCTCTTTCTCGTTGTCAAGACCATAAGCCAATGCCGCAGCGGTAGGCTCGTTGATAATTCTCTTAACTTCAAGACCGGCAATTCTACCTGCATCCTTCGTTGCCTGACGCTGAGCATCGTTGAAGTATGCGGGAACGGTAATAACCGCCTCCGTTACCTTCTCACCGAGGTAAGCCTCTGCATCACTCTTCAGCTTCTGAAGAATCATTGCGGAAATCTCCTGAGGCGTAAACTTCTTCTCATCAATCGTTACGCGGAAATTCTCAGAACCCATATGTCTCTTAATCGAGGAAATCGTCTTGTCTGCGTTCGTTACAGCCTGACGCTTAGCAGGTTCACCGACAATACGCTCTCCGGTCTTCGTAAATGCAACTACAGAAGGGGTCGTTCTTGCACCCTCTGCGTTGGAAATAATGGTGGGCTGACCACCCTCCATAACAGCCACACAGCTGTTTGTGGTTCCCAAGTCGATACCAATAATCTTACTCATATTCAATCCCTCATTTCTGCGCTGCTATGTGATGATAACAGGTCTGCGAAAGCAGCACGGACACAGCCTGTCATAAAGCAAAATCAGTTCGCCACCTTCACCATACTGAAGCGTAGCACGGAATCGCGATAGCGATATCCCTTCAGGAACTCCTCGACAACGATGTTCTCACCAACCGAGTCGTCCTCCACATGCATGACTGCATTGTGTAAATTCGGATCGAATTCCGATCCCACTGCCTCAATCGGCGTTACACCGATCTCCGTTAATACGGTTAACAGTTGCTTGTATGTCTTATCCATCCCTTGTGCAAATGGCTCCTGCAGCTGCTCATCGCTCAGGGTGGCAAGTCCTCGTTCGAAATTGTCTACAACGGGAAGTATCTTCTCGAGTACACTCTTCGCACCGACCTCAAACATCTGTGCCTTCTCGCGTTCCGTACGATTGCGGAAATTCACGAATTCGGCACGCTGTCTCAACAGCTGATCGTTCAATTCCTCAATCTGTTGGTCGCGCTTATCTTTCTTTTCCTTCTTCTTTTTCTTGTCGCTTTTCTTGTCTTCGGTCTCTACCGCATCCGCTTCGGATTCCGTAGCAGCCTCCGATTCAGCCGTTTGTTCGGTGTCTACGGTTGCTTCCACGTCTTCCGGCATCTCGGTAGTCTGCTCAGTCTGCGCTTCTTCCGAAACAACCGAGTCTTTCACTTCCTCGCTCATAATCGCCCTCCAAAATGTATTTTAGTGCTTAAATATATCATCCAATTCATTCATCAGATTCTTAAGCGTCGATACAACCTTTTCGTAATCCATACGTCTCGGTCCGATGATTCCGATCTTACCGTACACGCCATCTTCCAGATGATACGTCGCGGTAACAACGGAACAATCCTTCGTCGCTTCCAAGGGTGACTCATCACCGATGTACACCTTAATGCCTCGCTTGTCGTCACCTTCGTTGTACATAAGCTCGGTCAACTGCTTCTTCTCTTCCAGTGCATACAGAAGGTTGCTGGCCCTTGTAGAATCATTTAGCTCAGGATATTTGAAAATGTTCGAAGAGCCGCTCGTGTAAGCCTCAATCTCTTCCTTGGAAAAGCATTCGGCAATCGCGTCCAACACTTCGGTAACGATGGATGCCTGCGCCGGAGCCTCCTCCTTCATACGCTGAATCAATCCGAGATTGATCTCCTTAATGTCCAGCCCCTGCAAGAACGTATTCAGCAAAAGATTCAATCGGAGCACAACGTTCTGAGTTAAGGGTTCCCGCACGGAAATGAGCTTATTCTTTACGACATTGCCCTCGAGCATAATGACCGCCAACAGTGTAAACTCATCTACATAGGAAAGCTGCAAAAATCGAATGCGCTTTACGTTGTACTGCGGCGTTGTAATCATCGAAGCATAATTCGTATTGTTCGCAATTACCTTAACGGCCTGCTTTAGGATGTTGTCCAGCTTTTCGGATTTCGCACTCAGTTCAACCTTAAGCTCTTCCATCTCGTTCTGCTTCTCTTCCATCAACATATCGACGTAGAGACGATATCCCTTATCCGAGGGGATACGGCCGGCCGAAGTATGCGGCTGTACAATATAACCGAGCTCCTCGAGATCGGACATCTCATTTCGAATGGTTGCCGAGCTGAGATTCAGATCCGTGTACTTAGAAATGGTACGCGAGCCAACGGGCTCACCGGTTTCCAGGTAATTCTGAATGATTGCCTTCAGTATCTTCAGTTTCCGTTCATCCAAAGCCATCCGCTCACCTCCCAATCGTCTTTGTTCGTTGTTAGCACTCAATGTGGTCGAGTGCTAACACCCGAATATAAAATAGCACTGTCAACATCGTTTGTCAACAGGCTATTTGAAAAAACTTATGAAAATGCTATGAAATCAAGGCAAAAGCTCTGCGATGATACGATTGCTCACAAGAAAACCTTCCGTCGTGAAGAAAAACCTTCCGTCCTCTTCTCGCATAAGCCCATTCGCCACGTATTTGCGACAGCTGTCACAAAGCATCTTGCTATACTCTTCACCGAAACGATCTCGATTTGCCTTGACATTCAGTCCTTCGGTCGTTCGCAGGGAAAGCATCACCAGCTCGCTAATCGCGTCCTCCTCTGACAGACCTTCTATAGAGGAATATTCAAGGTGGTCTAAGTACACCTCCAAATCAGACGTCACACTCCGTCGCTCCCGGCCAATCAGCGAAGCCGCAGCCAAGCCGATTCCGAGGTATTGCCTACGAATCCAATATCCCCGATTGTGCTCACACGCATACCCGAGCAATGCGAAATTCGATATTTCATACTGCACATAGCCCGCATCATGTAGCGTATTCACGGTCTGTCGATACAGCGCACATTGCAGCTCCTCATCCGGAAAAAGCTCCGGATTTCGCTCATACAGTACTTCATACGGCGTATTGGGTTCAACAATCAATCCATATGCCGAGATGTGCTTCGGTCTAAGTTCGACAATGCGTCTCAAGGTCTCTGCATAGCTTTCCACCGTCTGCGTCGGAAATGCCATCATGAGATCTACATTGATATTCTCAAAACCAACGTCTACTGCTCGCTTATAAGAATCCAAAAATTCTTGATAGCTATGAATCCTTCCGAGCTGATTTAATTCCGAATCGTGAGTAGATTGAAGACCTAGACTCAGTCGATTGATTCCACAATCACGATATTCTCGTAGCTTCTCCGTCGTCAAAGTACCCGGATTTGCTTCGATCGTAATCTCGCAAGCTTTCGAGAGCACATAGTTCTTACGAATTGCTTCGAACAACTTATGATAAAATCCCACCGGCATCAGACTCGGCGTACCGCCCCCTATGAAAATGCTCACAAGCTCTCCGCTCACATCCCCGGCCAAGTCGGTCAGGTCTCTGCACAATGCGTCGAGATACTTCATCCAACTACTTTCGCAGCAGGAAAAGGACGTGAAATCACAATACAAGCATTTTTGCTTGCAAAACGGAATGTGAATGTACAATTCAAAGGGTGAATTATTCATCATCCAGCTTCAAAACGCTCATAAACGCCTTCTGCGGTATCTCAACGTTACCTACCTGGCGCATGCGCTTC
>JAZODS010000138.1:0-6229 GCA_045597165.1 Lachnospiraceae bacterium
CCGCGTAGCGCCCCCCACACTCCACTGAGGCGCGTTTCCTCACCTTCTAGTGTCCTCGCGCATAGAATAGAGCGAGGGGGTGATGGGATGCGGATGTGTGATCGGGTGCGTTGCTTTTTGGCTACGAAGAATTCGCTGAACCGGTGTTCTTTGCAGCTACTGCGTGGTTTTCATGAGGTGGATGCGATTTTGTGTGACCACTGCGCAAAACATCCTAAGCAAAAAGATCTTTTTCGCACATATTTGAAGCGAAGACATTAATACAACAAAGGAGAACGAATGATGTTTACGACACTTCCCGAAGAACCGACCGGCGGCAAACCACGAAACACACGAAAGCTGCGCATTGGCCTTATCATCGGCGGCATTTGTGCGCTGATTGCCGTTGTCGCAGTTGTTTTTCTTGTGGCGCTAGGTGGGCGCAAGGACTCGGACAAGGAGACGGGAGCAACCCCGACGGTCTCTGCAACAGAAGCCCCGACCGAGGCTCCGACTGCGACGCCTTCTCCAACCACCTCGCCGACTCCGTCGATGCCTCCGCTGACGGCTCTCGGCCAAGGCAACCCGCTCGGAATCGAGGGCTACGAGTATTATCCCGGCGGAAATGCCGTGACCGAGGCAGGTGACCTTAAGCTGTTCGCGCACATCCCCGCAGATGCCAAGCTGAATTCCGCCTATCTATTAAACCTCGAGCTGTTTGAATGCGACGAGGAGGGCGTATTGCTTCAATATTCTACGTCTTCGGAGCTGCCCTTGGAGGATATGTACCTCGTCGAGGACTCCCCTCGCGAATTCAAGACGGTTTTGGCTTCCTTTTCTTCCGACGGAACGCTTCGCACAAAAGAATTCGGCTACGAGGACGCGTTCCGCTCGCTCGGAAACGGTGCTCAATGGATACTCTATGACGAGTTCGGGCAGCAGCATTTTTCTTGGTTTTCGCGAGATCTCGAGGAAAGTAACCGCCACAGCTTCGGCGATACGACCCATTCGGTGTATTATACCGAAGACGGAGAACACTGCTATTTCGTTAAGGAGGAGCCCGTTCCCACACTGTGCCGCTACAACGAAGCCGGCGAGGAAGAGCTTCTGACCATTCCGAAGTTTCGCCTTTCTACGCTTAATGGCGTCATTACAGACGCCGACGGCAACGACTTTTTGCTCGTAAACGCAATGGCCGGCGATCTGCAAACCTATTCGCTCGTGGTAAATGCTCAGACCATGGAGGTTCTCTACATCGCCCCTGGGTACGGCTATTATACCGAGGTTGATTACAGCACCTATCTCGAATCCCATTTCGATCCCGATTTGTTTCTGACGACGCGCTGGATTGCAAGCCACGATGGGCATTTGGCGCAATTTGATTTTCCCGACGCCGATTCCTACGCCTTCGATTCGCGCTATCCGACTCCGTACATTTTGAAGGACACTCGTATTTTGTTTGTTCAGTATTTCGAAGACTCCATTGCGTTGTCGTTGTTTGATATCCCGACTGCATCGCTGATCGGCTCCGTTCACATCCCCTCGAACGGAGAGATGCTTTATTTCAAATGCCTTCCCGTCTCGGACTCGCGCTATCTTTTGACGCTCGGAGATCTCGGCGCGCAAAGCTTCTACCTTTGGGAGCCCGACAGCGCAGCTACGGCAGACACGAGCATTTTGGTCAGCAAGTACGAGGAGGGCACGCGTCCGTCGCTTGAGGTGTCACACGAGGTTGACCTCAACTTCTTCACTCCCGGCACGCTGAGCGCTGAGCTGCAGCCGCTAAAGGACCGCGCGCAAATGCTGACCGACCGCTACGGCATCGAGATTCTGCTCGGCGAGGAATGTACGAACTGCATAAACGGCTACTGCATTTACCCATGCACGGATTATGACTTTATTGAGGCGGCGCTGAGCGTATTGGAGACGGAGCTGGCAAAATACCCGGACGACTTCTTCCTGCAGATGATTCCCGAATACATGGACGGAAATGCTATCTACCTCGCAGGTGACATTCCATACTACGGAACCGACAACCGTGGACAGTCGGCCGCTTTCCGTACTGACTTCCAAGGGCAACAGGTTATCGTCATGGACATTTTGCAGCCGGATTTGGACAAAACGCTCCATCACGAAATCAGCCACATCATCGACTCGTTCGTACTGAGCACTTGCGCTTGGGACGGCTCGGACTTCTTCACCGAGAATGGCTGGCTTGCGTTGAATCCGTCCGAGGACATCTACGGGCCCGCATATTCCTACACATATTCGCGCTACGTTCTCTCCGACTTCCTCTACCAGCACGATTACATATTGGGCCTTGACTACACCGACTCTTACTACGTCGACAGCTATTCCACGACGTATCCGACAGAGGATCGCGCACGCATCTGGGAAAATGTCATGGCTGACGACTCATTCCTTGATTTCTCGGCCGCACCGGCATTGGACGCAAAGCTCGATTACTACATCGCCGGCATCGAAACGGCCTTCGATACGTCCGACTGGCCGGAGGACAACTTCTGGAACCTCGCACAGAACTGATACAAAAGAGCATGCAAATGCACTTCGGGAGGCTCCCTTTCTACCAAGGAGCCTCCCCTCAATTCGGGACAAAAATGCCCTCAAAAAATTTTTTTGAAAAAAATAAAAAAAGTACTTGCATTTTCTCAAAGCATAGTTTATAATGACCCTTGCGTTCGTCAAAAACGCAAAATTGAATACGCGCCTCTAGCTCAGTTGGTAGAGCACCTGACTCTTAATCAGGGTGTCCAGGGTTCGAGCCCCTGGAGGCGCACTACAAAGTCTTCATTTGACAGCTTAGACTGTTGGGCGAGGGCTTTTCTTTTTTTTCGAGAAAAATGAAGCCCTCGCGAATAGAAAGGCGCATCACGGCATGTGACTCCCTTGGGAGTCATTCATGACGGGTGCGTTTTTCTATTGTAGGGCGAATGCCCGCGAACGAGCCGCAGCGTAGCGGAGGCGAGTGCCGCGAGGGCTTCATGCCATCACTTAACGGCTTGGCGTTATATGTGATGGAGGGTGTGTTTTTGCGTCGTGGGCGAATGCCCGCGAACGAGCCGCAGCGTAGCGAAGGCGAGTGCCGCGAGGGCTTCTATGTTGTTATTCGAATGCCCGCGAACGAGCCGTAGCGCAGCGGAGGCGAGTGCCGCGAGGGCTTCATGCCATCACTTAGCGGCTTGACGTTATATGTGATGGAGGGTGTGTTTTTGCGTCGTGGGCGAATGCCGCGAGGGCGTCTGGCCAATGAAAATGCAAAAAAATAACCACAGGGCGTCTGCCCTGTGGTTACACTTCATTATTTTCCTGCCTTGAACTCATCAACTGCCTGCTGAATACCCAATGCACAGCCCTTAAGAAGGTCGGTATCGCCGTCAACCAGCTTCACCTGCTCCTCAAGTCGTTCAACCAAAATGGCTGCACCGGACTGACCATACGCGTACTCCGGCTTCTTCTCCGTAATGTTGGTGATAAAGAGCTTCGTAGCCTCGTAAGCCTGCTCCATATAGCTCTTGCCGCATTTTTCAAAAGTCTCCATCGGCTGAGCAATGCTTGCGATCTCCAGCCCCTTCTTCGTCTCTTTCAACGTGAAAGCAAGGAACAACACCGGTCTGTCCTCATTTGTAATATCGAGTCGCAACTCAGCGGCGGCGGTCGATCCGTTTACTTCTCCAACGAGTTCAACCGTGCCATCCTCAAGCTCTTCAATATGGTTGCCATCCTCTGCCACTATTATGGAATCACCAAAACCCAATGCGCGACTGATTGCTCCGTCCGTTGCTGCATCAGCAGCCACTACGCCGCCACCCAAAACGAGAATTCCGCAAAGCGTCAATGCTGCAACACGTGCCACCGAAGCTACCGTGCTGCGCTTTTTCATCGTCTTGCTCTCTGCCAGTAATCTTTCAACGCTTGCAGAGTCCGGCTTGATTTGTTCCATCCTTGCCTTGTACTCATCTTTAAACATAACATGTCCTCCTATCTTATTGATTTGTCAATCCATCCTCTTTAAAAAACCGCTTCAGTTGCTGTCTTGCCC
This sequence comes from Lachnospiraceae bacterium, assembly GCA_045597165.1. Lineage (GTDB taxonomy): Bacteria > Bacillota > Clostridia > Lachnospirales > Lachnospiraceae > ISDg. The sequence continues at coordinate 4,040 of JAZODS010000138.1, forward strand.
TGGTCATTTGAACTCGGACGGTAGTTTCCTTTTTGTGAAGAAGCTTCGCAATCTCTGCCGTGCTCATATCCTCGAAGTAGAACAAATGCAACAGCAGTCTGGCATCCGAAGAGAGCTTTTCCATCTCTGTATATAAGGCATCCTTCCTTTCGTCGGCCAGCACCTTCTCCTCGGTGGAGGAGAACCCGCCGTCCTGCGCGGCATCTTGGGCCAAATACCCGTCCTCACCTGACAGCTCCATGGGAAGTTCTTTCTTTTTCGAGCGCTTGCCCATATACTTTTTGGAGTAATTTACACTCACCCTGATGAACCAGGCCTTTGCATGTTCCTCATCCCGAAAATGCGGTTGCTTTTTCAAATAGTAAAGAAACACCTCTTGGAATATGTCATCGGCATCCTCCTTCGAGCCTGCCCTCGCATAAGCAATTCGGTATACCATATTCGCATATTTTTCAACCGCTTCCTGTGGCGACATCGAAACCTGCTCCTTCCTCTTTCTGTTCGCGAACGAAACCGGCATTTGCCCGTTTCACTAATAACGTCCCGTACGCGAAAAAATGTTACACTCATCATACAATATTTTTTTATTTGTAGCCAATAGCTATGATATCACATTTTCATTCCCGCCCATCTGTGGTACTGTTTTTCTAAGGTTTTGTGTGAAAAGGAGTGTGTACATATGAAAGAATTACCGAACATCGTTACACTTGACGACGGCAGCAAGCTGTGGTCGCATCGTTTCGAGCAATTCGTGGCAACGGTCTATCTTCCGCCGTGCGATTTGCCGATCGATATCATCAATTACGGCTTTATGACCCCGTATTTGCTCGTATTTCCCGAGAATCCGGTGGATTTCGAGACGGCGAAGCAGCTCGCCGATGAAAATGGTCTGGCACAGATCGCAGCAGGCTATGGCAGCAGCGTTGTGTACATTTACCCGACGTGCGAGGGCGGCTGGAGCAATGCCCCGAGCGATTTGTTTGCGGCGGTCATCTCTAAAACGAAGATCAGTCAGTATTATAAGGATGGAACGGCGGTGTTTCGCAACCGCTTTACCGGTGAGTGGGGCAACTACTTCATTCGCGGCGCGCTGAACCGAAGCTTCCTCTTCGGCTACGGCGTGACAGCAGATTTTATTGCGACAAACTGCCTCAAGACAGTGAACGGTGACGGCCTGTACGGCTACGGCGACATCACACCGGCGGCTTGTATCCTTCAGGGCGTGAGCGTGCCGGTTGCACCCGAGCGACGCGACATTCCCGTCATTTCCATTGCGAACAGCGAGGAGACAAATGCTGCTCTGCTCGGCGCTCTGGACCATGTGTTGATTAAGGATGCGCCGGATTACGTCGGCGATTTTCATGCATTTTTGAAGAAATTCCGCCGAATGGTCGGCTATCTCGATATTGAGCCGGATTTGGCAGCGATGGGCATGACCGTTGAGACGGGTGCTTACGTTGTGCCGACTTCTCCGGATAACCGCGGCGACGATTGCGACTCGACCGAGCACACCATCGGCTACGTGGCTTATTACAACAACGGCATTATGGATACCCCGGGCGGCGTTCCGCTCGTTATGTGCTTCCACGGCGGCGGTGACTCCGCAATGTGCATGGTTGCCCTGTCCGATTGGCATTACGTGATTTCGAAGTACAATTTCCTGCTTGTCAGCGTGGAAAATCACCTCAACAGCACGGCAACCGAGACGATGGCGCTGATTGAGCACATCAAACAGCGCTACAACGTAGACAGCGAGCGCATCTACGCGACCGGTTTTTCGATGGGCGGCTGCAAGTCGTGGGATTTGTTCCAGGAGCACCCCACCGCATTTGCCGCAGTTGCGCCGATGGACGCGACCTTCGAGGTCGGACTCAACGCCTACGGCCAGCCCGCTCCCAGCGTAAATGAGAGCGAGCCCCTGCCCGTCTTCTACGTCGGCGGCGAGCAGACTCCGCTTCCGGAGCTTCCGTTCCAGGCGCAAAAATGCTTGGACCGTATGGCCTACGTCCTTCGCGTCAACAAGGCGCTCAAGCCGTACAACGTATCCTTCGACAATCAGGACCTCTGGGAAAATCCCATCTGGGGCGTCGACGGTGACCTCATTCGCCACGAGCGCGATGACAACCGCGGAAGCGTACTCACAATGCATTTGTTCGAAAGCGAAGGCGGTCTGTGCTACTGCGTATTCGG
>JAZODS010000139.1:0-16364 GCA_045597165.1 Lachnospiraceae bacterium
GGGCGTCGACGGTGACCTCATTCGCCACGAGCGCGATGACAACCGCGGAAGCGTACTCACAATGCATTTGTTCGAAAGCGAAGGCGGTCTGTGCTACTGCGTATTCGGTAGCGGCAGCCCGCAAATGCACGAAATGCGCTACCTCAATTGCGAAAATGCATGGAAATTCTTCAGCCAATTCCGTCGCCTTCCCGATGGCACCATCGTCGGCGGCAAGATGGAGGAGATTGCGGCACTGTATAAAGAGTGATGCAAAAAAGCACGCATTTGCCTGATGGCAGATGCGTGTTTTTTTGCAAGTGATAGCCGCCGGTGGCGGCGGTGATAGCGCAGCAGGGCTGCGCGGTGATAGACGAGCAAAGCTCGTCGGTGTTAGCTCGCAATGCGAGCGGTGATTTGTTCGCAAAGCGAACGTGTTATCCCCCGTTGGGTACGGTGAATGTGATGGCGGTGGTAGTCGCTTGAAAGCCAACGGTGTTATCGCCCAAAGGGCGAGGTGTTATTCGGCGCATTGCGCCGAAAGTGATGGCTCCGCAAAGCCGGCGGTGTTGCCTCCGGAGGCATGAAAAACGGAGCTCGCCGGTGCAAGCTCCGTGCATTTTCCTATTCTCTTTTCGTGATTAATCCCACAGCAAGTAGCTATACATCTGACGGGGCTGCGGCTTTGTTCCGGTAAGCTCGAAGATCTGCGATACGGTTACAAAGCGATATCCCTGCTCTTTCAAGCGCGGGATGGCTGCGTCTACTGCCTCTACGGTCGCGGTATTTCCCTGCAAATCATGCAACAGCACGATAGAACCGTGCTTTGCGTCTGCTACAATGCGGTCCTCGCGCTCCTTTGCGGGCACGGTCGGAACCCAGTCGTCTACTCCGTAACCGCAGATAAATGTGAGCGGAATGTTGTCCCACATCGTATCGCTTACGTTGATGTACGGCGGGCGGAAAAACTGCGGCGTACGGCCTACCGTCTCCTCAATCAAGCGCGTCGTCTCGGAAATCTCATATTCCAGCTCCTCGGGCGTCTTCTCGCCGAGCATATCGTGCGTAAATGAGTGGTTCTCGATCTCACAACCGAGTGCCACTGCGCGGCGCATCATTTCCTTCGTCTCCTCATTAATGTTTCTGCCGATTACAAAAAAGCTACCGACAACGCCGTGCTTCTCGAGCACATCGAGCATTTCCTTAGTCGTTGTCATGTTCGGGCCGTCGTCAAATGACAGTGCAATCAATTTTTCCATCTTTCTTTCCTCCGTATAGTTGCTCGCATCGCGAGCAGTGATGTATTCGGCCTTCGGCCGAAGTGATACCGGCTTCGCCGGATGATGCACATCTTCACCGCGCCCAACGGGCGCTAACACTGCTGCGCCTCGCGCAGCTAACACGTTCGCTTCGCGAACATATCACCGCGTAGCGCGTTACGCGCTGCGCTACCACCGCGGGCTACGCCCGCTCCGGCTCTTGCCTCTTCCCGCATAATCCGCTATAATAGACGTATCTACTATATGATGAAAGAGGGCTTTCTTATGAATATCGCAATTGTTACCGGCGCGTCCTCGGGACTCGGCCGCGAATTTGTTACACAGCTCGACAAGGAGGGCTATGACTGCATTTGGGTCATCGCACGTCGCATCGAGCGTCTGACCGCGCTTTCCGAGGTTTGCAAGACCGCCATTCGTCCGATTTCCCTTGATTTGAGCCTTTCCGAAAGCTTTGAGACACTCGGCGCACTTCTCAATGAGGAGAAGCCGAATGTGTCCGTGCTCGTTGCCGCCTCCGGCTTCGGAAAATACGGCGCTTCCACCGACCTTACGCCCGACGAGATTCACTCGATGATCGATGTGAACTGCAAGGCATTTATCTTCACGGCCATGACGACGCTTCCGTATATGCAAGCGGGTGGCCGCATCCTCGTGATGGGCTCTGCGTCCGCATTTCAGCCGCTTCCGTATTTCAATCTCTACGCAGCGACCAAGTCACTCGTTGTACACTATGCACGAGCGCTCGGCGTTGAGCTTCGCGACCGCGGCATCTCGGTTACTGCCGTATGTCCCGGCTATGTTCGCACGGAATTCTTCCAAGTAGCGAAGGAAACCAAGAATCCGGACACCTGCAACAACTTCACTCCGATGTACGAGCCGGAGGACGTCGTTCGTAAGGCGCTGCGCGACAGTAAGAAGGGCAAAGACCTGTCCGTTCTCGGCTTCACGACCAAATGCCGCCGCCTCTGCGGTAAGCTTTTGCCGACCAAGCTCGTTATGAACACATGGCTTAAGATGAAGTAAGCCCCTGTGACAGTGCCGGCCCCGGCTTATCGCTTCGGGCCGTCGACCGACTTAGTTCCCTTTTTTCTTGCCGGCGGTGAGCACCGACTTAATCTCCGAAAATGCTCTGTCGCCGCTACGGTAAAAGCCTTCAATCAGGCGTCCGAGCCAGTAAAACGGTATCAACACCTTATATCGATAGGCCAGCGGGGCTACTTCCTTGTAGTACCCCATCGGCGGGAAGATTCGGCGCAGGAAATAGCGGATCTTCGTCTTCACGGAGATGTCCTCGCCACCCTCAATCCTCTGCAGAGAGTTCGCAATTCTCTTTTCCTCTGTTCCGTAGGTGCCTGCCCCGAAGCAGCCTGCAATCACCTGCAGCTCCTCCTCGGTCAGCAGCGCTTCCATCTCTGCGCTCGTCGCATGAACGGATTCCTTCGAGAACAGCTTCTTTGCAATCTCGCGGAACATTTGCTCAAATTCCAGAAGTCCCAACGCAATCAGCTCCTCGCGAATTGCTTGGGGCTTCATCTTGTCTCCGAGCTTTTCGTTATACAGATAGCAGTCGGCAAATGCCCGAATTCCGGTTCCGCCGGCCTCGTGATGCTTGTAAATGTGGCTCAGGATGTAGCCGTAGCACTCCTCCGTGGACATGTGGTGACCCATCCCGGTCTCGCCATCCTTGATCAAGCGCTTCTTTACTTCTTCATAGTGCGCGTAAAACACCGGCTTTGCGTACTCCATATACAACGCGCTGTGCAGCTCGAAATTGTACACCGGCTCTTTTTCGTATTCGTCGTGATTTCCCGTGCCGAAATGCTCCACGCGATAGCCGCGCGACAGCATGAATTCGCCCATTTGCTTGCGAAATGCACTGTCAAACCAGATGTCATTGTCGGACATCTGTCGCATTCCGAGCTTCGGGTACAGTTCCTTTAGCAAAATGCCCTTCAGCGGCACGTACCAAATGCCCTGGCTGTCCATATAATTCAGTATCTGGCGACGCTCGGCGTCCAGCAAAAGCACCTTGCGGATTGCCATGTCTCGCGCTTCGCGCCATTTCTTCAGAAGCTTCGCATTTTCCTCGGAGATCCCCTCGGCGGTGAGTGCTGCCAATGCCGGCTCCAGACCCGAATACGTGATTCCGGTCATCGTCTGCGACTCGGCGAGCTTATACACGAGCGCCAAATTCATCTCGCGGACGCGACTTTGATTGGGCGTCTCTCCGTGCAGGGCACAGCTTGTCAGCCACAACAAATCCCACCATGCCTGATGCAATGTCCTTTCTCCAGTCTCCATCCGCTGCTCTCCTTCAACTAATATGCCTCGCCGCGTTTCTTCGGCGCCGACTCGCATTTTCTTTATACTTTTCCGCATTCCTTCGGCGCCGGCTCGCGTTCCGCTACGCCTTGTAACGTTCTTTACATGCACACCTCACCGTCGCACACGGCAAGCGCTGCCGGGCGGTGTGTTACGATCAATACGGTTCTATCCGTCATCTTTCGGAGGTTCGAAAGCAATCTCTTCTCCGTTGCCTCGTCAAGTGCACTCGTCGCCTCATCCAATATGAGCACCGGTCGCTCGGTGAATAGCGCTCTCGCCACGGCAAGTCTTTGCATCTGTCCCTCCGACAAGCCGGCTCCACGCTCGCCAAGCGGTGTATCCAAGCCATCCTTCAGCTCAAAGACAAATTCCGCACACGCCACGGTCAGCGCCTGCTTCAAACGCTCCGTATCGCCCGCCGACTCCGGCTCGCCAAATGCGACAACCTCTCGTATCGTACCGCTCATCAGGTGATTTCCCTGCGGCACGTACGCACAAAGTCGGCCGTATTCTCTCGTCAGCGGAACTCTGCCCGCCTGCGAGGGACCGTCCGCCGGTTCGCTGCCCTCGCCAAATGCCCGACTCTCGTCAAGCTCAATATAACAGCTGCCGCTGCTTGGCTCATACAAGCCCAAAAACAGCTTTAGCACCGTACTCTTTCCACATCCGGACTCCCCGGTAAATGCAATCAGCTTGCCCTTTTCTATGCGCAAGCTCAGACCGTCGAACAGCTCCACCGGGTCCGTTTCTCCATCGCTCGGATAAGCAAAATGCACATCCTCCAGGCCGATTGCCCGCATTTTCTCTGCGTAGAGGCTCTTAACCTCCTCCGTCGACAACAGTTTGCGCGGCTGCTCGAGCGCCGTCTCCGCTTCCATCAGTCGCTCCGCACTCGCAATCATCGAATAGTATTTGGGCAAGTATGCCGAGATATTGACCATCGGCAGCTGCACCTGATTCACGAGCTGCAAAATGGCCGTCATCGTACCGTACGTAACCGTGCCCGACAAGATGCCATAGCCGCAGTAAATCACGCCGATGACATACGCGGCATTTACGACAATACCGAAGCCGAGATTGCTCAGCGTCGAAAATCCGGTCCGGCGCATTCTTGCGCGTCGATGGTCCTCCATCAGCTCGCCCGAACGCTCCGCCGTCGCCTCCTCCGCAACGAACGTCTTTACAACCATAAGGCTTCCGAGGCTCTCCTGCAGATACATGCGCATTCTGCCGTCCGCCTCCTGCGTGCTCTTGTGCAGGCGCTTCATCACCTTCCGAAAGGCAAATGTCAATGCGAACAGCACAAGCCCTCCCGGAACGGCCAAATACACGAATCGCGGCTCCAGCATAAGCATTGCCACGAGTGCTCCGAGAAATCGCACAGCCAAACCGGCAACACCCGGCACAATCGAGGTCACACCATCCGCAACAACCGACGTATCCGAGGTCAGACGATTCATCCACTCTCCGGAATGAGTCGCCGCCACGCGACTGTAGCTACCCTGTAACAAGCTTTCAAACAATCTTCGCTTAAAACGATTTTCTATCGTAGAACGACAGGACTCGTCGAGGAGTCGCAGGCCCGAACGCAGCAACAGCTGCAGCACAACCAAGCCGATGAAGATGGCGATGAACAACCCAAATCGCTCATTTTGCTTCGCAACCGCCGCATCGATGGCTTCTCTCAGCAACAGCGCGTAGATTACGCCCGTGATACCGACGATCATTTGGCCAAGCAAAAGAAAGACAATCTTTCGCTTCTGACGTCCGACCACTCGGCTGATATAACCGCGTTCGCTTCCCTTCATTGCCGTACTCCTTTCCTCGAAATCGTTCGTTTCGTTCTTCTCCAAAGCGCCTCGCATCCGCGCCGACCTTCCTGCCGGCCCGCTCGCCACGCTCAGCGCCGCTTCACAAGCTTTCGCCAAATGCGCTTCACGCCGTACCATCCCCCGAGAATCAGCGCCCTAATCGGGTACAAATCGCACCACAAAAATACGTAGAGACGATACCCGAAGCCGGTCATCGAGATTTCCTTTCCGTCTCGAACAACGCCCGTGAGCACTCCGAGAATGTGTCGGTCCTCAATACCGTACTCGCGCCTCCAGCGGTTGTCTCCGCAGATGACATAATCCTGTTCGCGCACCTTCAAAATGCGGTGCAGCACGTACTGTCCGGAACCCCTTTTGTACAGCGGGACGTCGTACTTTTTCAAACGGCCCTGCACACGATCGATGATCAACAAGTCGCGGTGCTGCCGAAGCAAGGGCCACATGCTGTCGCCCACATTGGTATACACCAGTCGCCCATGCAGCGCAAGCTGCTCCTCAAAGGTCGAAACCGTCTCCCCGGTGCCGCCCTGTGCAACTCCACCGGAACCGGTCTGCACCGTCGCCCCGGTGCCGCCCTGTGCAACTCCACTACCCATCTTTTCTTCCGTTCCCATCGTCTACTCCACAATGGCACCGACGCTGCGCAGCTGCTCCACTACGCGCGCCACGTCCTGCGCAATCTTTTCTCTCGGTGCATCGTAGCGCTCGCACATCGCGTCCACAATCTGCTCCTCGGTCGTCTCCTCGCGCAGACAGTCTACGATAAATGCCGCGGTCGCATTGCTGCGAACCAATCCGTTAAAGCGACCAGCCATACTGCCCGTCGCCACCATAATCTGCTCATCACCGGTTGTGTGAACCGCAAATTCCTCATGCAATCTCATAGCGTTCCTCCCTTATTTCAAGCCTTCGGCCGTCCCGGTCCACAGGCCCGGCCTTCTGTCGGCCTCAGTCGCATTTTCGCAAGGCTCCAAGCTCAAGCCTTCGGCCTCATACCCTCATAAGCGACCACCGCCGCCTCGGGCTCCATATTGCAGCCGAGCTCATAAAGCGCCACGTGCTCGGCCAGACGGTCGATGAGCTGCAGGCTCTTCAGTACATTTTCCCGACTGCGACTGCGATAGCTCTGCTGCAAAAGCATCGCATACGCCTCCTGCTTCGTAATTCGGCGAATTTGATTGTCCTTCGCCCTCGTTAGGATGCAAATCGCCACCAGCGGGGCCTCTCCGTTCGTGCTCAGACGGTGCTTTCCGTCCCACGGCGTTCCATACACCGTTACGCCCTCCTCGGAAATCGCCAAAAGCGGCTTGTCGTCGTTGATCATCACGGCTCTGTCGCCAAAATGCTCTCTCCACAGCCGCGTATGCGTCGATTTTCCCGTGCCGCTCTTCGCCGTGAACAGATACGCCTGTCCGTCAACGGCAATCACCGAGCCGTGAAACAGCATCACGTCCTTAGAAATCAACCATTCGGCCAGTTTACGATACACAGCAAGCGTCTCCAAGTAGTCATTCGGAAAATGCTGCGGCTCTCTGCCCTCGCGGATATCCTCGGCCGCCGACCGCTCTGCCTCGTAGGCAATGTCCTTTGCCTCTATGGCGATGGTCACCTCTGCATCCGCTTCCGCAATGGCATATTCGCGACAATATTCCTGCACATATTCGTACTGTGAAACAATGCGTACCGTCCGACCGGCCAATCGAAATGTTCCTTGATGCATCGGCTTTCCTCCTGTTCTTACTCTGCTCCCGCCCTGCTTACGCATTTTCACGGGCTAGCGCCCTAGGTGTTACTCCTCTACAGCACCGAGCATCGGGAAGGAGTACCATTTTCCTTCGATCTCATAGCACCAATACAGCTCGGTACCGGGCAATGTCACCCATTCGTCGCTCTCATCTCTGTAGCGAACCTCATATTCAATATCGGCTACCGCAACCTTCTCAATCTGGCTGTCAAGCACGCCGTAGTATGCTTCTTTAAATAATTCAATTCCCTCTTGATACTTCTCGTGCAACGCGTCGTACTCCGTTGCCACTACCTTCGTCACCTTATAAGTCTCCCCCGTCTGATCCATCCATTCACGCATCGCCTCAAATTCCGGCTCAATCTCTTTTAAATCCGCGCTGAGGTCCATGTCCATCGCCGACTGGAAATCCGGGTTGTAGATTGTCGCCTTGACAAAACGGTTGTACTTGCAGCTGTAAATGCTCTCAAAGGTCGCCTTTGCCACAGCCTTAGGCGAGCGGTTGACCGAAAAGATCGTCATGCTGCCGATCACAATCGCAACTACAACAAGCACAACGACAATCAAGCCGCCGATCAACACCTTTTTCCCGTTCCTCTTTATCTTCGTTTCTTCAGACATACCGATTCTCCATAACTCATAATATCCTCTCGCCCCGTCGGGCGTCCCCTCATCGGGGATAAGAAAAACTCCCTTCCTCGCGGAAGGGAGTCTCATTGCTTACATCAGTCGTATCTTTCCTCGAGAAGTTCGAGTGTCGCATACGGAATGCAGTACCACTTGCTTCCGAGCTTAACTGCAACATACTCATTTGTATCCGTGTTGGAGTCTTCCTTGTCACCATCCACGTACTCAACAACCTTCGTTCTAACCTTAACAGAAGCTACCTTCTTAAGAGCGTCTGCATCAGCGCCCATATCATCAAGATATTCCTGTACCCACTCGAATTCGTCGTCCTTCTTACCGAACTTCTCAACTTCCTTTACGTCGATCTTGTACTTGTACTCGATCTCTTCGTCTTCCATGTTCTCACGAATCTCTTCGTAGGAATCCAATGCGTCCTCGTACTCGTCTTCGTAATCGTCCTCGTCGTAAATGTCGAGCTTCTTCTGAGCCGTCTTGTTACGAATGCTGTACTTGTAAAGATCCTTTGCATCGTACTCGATCTGAGCCTTCAAGAAGTTCTTAACGGACTTCTTAGGAGAGCTACCGAAGATACCATTGCAAATCAATGCAAGAACCAAAAGTACAAGAACTGCAGCAAGACCGAGAATGATTCTCTTAAGGTCCGGATTGCCTTCTACCTTCTCCTTAATGTTGTTTACTGCCTCGTTGATCGTCTCGCCAACAGAAGCTTCGTTCTCTGCTCCGAGCTGAGCACCGCAGAATTCGCAAACCTTTGCGTCATCAGCAACCTGTTTTCCACACTTTGTACAAAACATCGTTCTCATCCTTTCTTGTATCAAAAATTATAGAACTCGCCGCCCACAAAATAAGACACAAGGCGACAGCCTCCATGTAGTAACTATAACGTATTTTCGTTTCATTTGCAATATATAAACTTATTATAAATCATTTTTTTGATAGTTTCACGTGCGCTCATACGTAAAATCGGACATACTGTACCTTAGGTTTACTTGACATCCACCCGCATTCCGCGTACAATGACAGTGGGTTACGAGCGCTGTCTCGTAGTCGACACCGTATTTTGCTTGGAGGCCTCATGGATAAGACTTTCTGCTGTGACAAACATACCCCCATTTTGCTGTGCGAGGACGCATCGCTGGGCTACGACAATCAGGTTGTGGTAGAGGGCCTTTCCTTTTCGCTGTTTCCCGGAGATTATCTCAGTATCGTCGGGGAAAATGGTTCGGGAAAATCCACCCTCATGAAGACGATGCTCGGTCTGCTCCGCCCACTCGGCGGCTCCATTCGCATCAACTGCAGAGAGGGTAGCGGCTGTATCGGATATTTGCCTCAGCAAACCGAGGCACAGCGCGATTTCCCGGCTACGGTACGCGAGGTTGTGCTTTCCGGATTTCTTTCCAGAAGCGGCTTCCGCCCGTTTTACACAAAGGCCGAGCGTGAGCGCGCAGAGCACATTATGGAGCGTCTGCACATTGCGGAGCTTCGCAATCGCTGCTATCGCGAGCTTTCCGGCGGCCAGCAGCAACGAGTACTTCTAGCAAGAGCCCTACTCGCTGCGCATGAGATTTTGATGCTGGACGAGCCCGTGACCGGTCTGGATCCCGCGGCGGCACAGGAGCTTTACGAGACACTTCAGGTATTGAATAAGGAAGACGGTATGACGATCATCGTCGTTTCGCACGATATCAACAATACGATCGTGCATTCCTCAAAGATTCTTCACATAGCAAAGGATTCGTATTTCTTCGGAACGACGGCCAAATACATGGCCAGTGCCGAATCCCGTCTGTTTTTCCCGCCCGACGCGGACTGACGGACGCCAATCATACCCGCTACCGTAGGCTTCAGGCCGACAGCTGCGGGCTGACGAGGAACAATATAGCATTTTCACATACAGAAAGGAGCTTATTATGTTAGAGCAATTGAAACGCGAGGTGCTGGAGGCGAATTTGCTGCTTCCGAAGCACGGATTGATTACATTTACATGGGGTAATGTCTCCGGAATCGACCGCGAGAGCGGATTGGTTGTGATCAAGCCCTCCGGTGTGTCCTACGACGACATGACCGCAGAGGATATGGTTGTTGTCGATCTCGACGGCAACGTAGTGGAGGGTAACTTGAAGCCTTCCTCGGATACTCCGACTCATCTTGCATTTTACAAGGCATGGCCGGGCATCGGCGGCGTTGTACATACGCACAGCCGTTACGCTACGACGTATTCGCAGGCCGGACTTGATATCGTTGCCGGCGGAACGACGCACGGAGACTACTTTTACGGTGACATCCCTTGCACACGCTATATGACGCCGGAAGAGATTCGCGGTGCTTACGAGGCGGAGACCGGAAAGGTGATCATCGAGACATTTGCCGAGAGAGGCATCGATCCGCTTCAGATTCCCGCCGTACTCGTGCGCTCCCATGGTCCGTTTACGTGGGGAACCTCTCCCGCAGACGCCGTACACAACGCGGTTGTGCTGGAGGAGGTTGCTTTCATGGCAATGAACAGCCAGTTCCTGCTCGGCGGTGATGTGCCTTGCATGCAAAAGGAGCTACTGGACAAGCACTACCTCAGAAAGCACGGCGCAGGGGCTTACTACGGACAGAAGAAGTAGGCCGGGTCTTACCACGGATTACAACAGCACATCGCTCGTCTCGGCGGGCGGTGTGGCTTCCACTTATATTTGCATTTTTCTCAGTGAGGCGACGTTTATGACACATTTGCTACGAAATCGGGTTCTTTCTGCTTCCCTTGGGCTTCTGCTGTGCCTGGCGATTCTGTGCGGGCCACTGTCGGGAGGCCTTTCTTTGCCGTGTGCACAAGCGTCGGAGCCGATTCTCTCGGGCGGACCGTCCGTAGAATCGAAGGGCGCAGTCGTCATGGAGGTGCATTCGGGCGCTGTGCTCTATGCGAAAAATGCTACCGAGGGCCTTTCCCCCACAAGCCTCACGAAGCTTATGACCGGCTTGCTTGCGTTGGAAAATGTGTCCCTTACCGATACGGTATCCTGCTCGTACAAATCAATCCACAGCATCGGCTCAAGCGTTACGCGCGTCGGTCTTGAACAAGACGAGCGTATGTCTGTCGGTGACATCCTGCACGCAATTATGGTTGCATCCGCTGACGAAGCAACTTACGCACTCGGCGAAAAGGTCGGCGGCTCGATGAGCGCATTTATCACGATGATGAACGAGCGCATGACGGAGCTCGGTGGTTTGAACACCGAATTTACGAGCGCAACGGGTACGGGCGGCGTGAAGCAGACGTCTTGTGCTTACGATATGGGCTTGGTTGCCTGCGAAATCGGCCGCTATTCTACGTTTCTCAAGATGGCCGGACTCAAATGGTACGAGCTTCCCGAAACCAACCTAAACGATGCTCGCGTTATCGCACAGACCCACAAATTCATCCGCCAGACGCTCACCTACGATTATGCAAAGGCCGGAAAAACCGGTGGCAAGGATCCGTCCGGCTACTATTCGCTGTGTACCTATGCCGAAAAGGACGGGATGCTCTTAGTAGCCATCGTAATGGGAAGCCCTTCGGAAACGTCTGCCTACGACGATTCCGTGACAATTTTGAACTATGCCTTCGAGAACTACGAAACCTTCTCGATGAAAGAGATTCAAGGCGAGCTGAGCGACGATTACACCGGACTGTTCGACGACTGCCCGATGTTCTCGCAGAATTCCGTCGAGCTCGTCTACACCGACGAGGGCTCCACGGTTGTTCTTCCGCTCGGTGCAGATCTTACAGAGCTTACAAAGACCGTTGAGTATTTTGATGTGCCCGAATACGTTCACGGCGAGAACGTCATCGGCCAAGTTGCGTACCGCTACCAAGGAAAGCTGGTCGGTCGCTCGCACATTATCTTTTATAATCAGGAATTCCCGATGTCACAGGCCGAATTCAATGCCGTGTGGCCGAAATTCCTCCTTCCGCCCTCGATTCTCGTATCCCAGGGCGGCACCGGAGCGCTTCCCGAGCAATCCGTCCCCGAGACGAAGCCGACCGGAGCCCCTTCCGATGAGCCAAATGAGCAGCTGCCGGAAGACAAGCAACCCGCCGACTCCTCCAATCGCACCGCACTCATCGTGTCGATCGTTCTGTTCGTGCTCTCGTTCCTTGTCTGTCTTACGGTCATTTACGTTGTCATTCCGTACAGACAGCTTAAGAAAAATCGTCGCAGAAGACGCATATAGCACCATTTTGCTTGAACGAGCGGTTTGTTATGGAGACAGACCGCTCTTTTTCACGGTAAAGATACAGCAAAGATTCCTGCCGCCTTCTTGACCGTGGCTCGCAGGAGTTCTATACTGTTTTTAGCATGCTTTATGCTAGCTTCACAATGGAGAAAATTTATGAAAAATAAACGCACTGTGCTGTTCGATGCACTATTTACGCTTGGCATTTTAGCCGTTACATTTACCATTAATCTCATTTGCTACAATCTGTTTGATGCACACATACAGACGCCAATCGTATTTGTTCTCGGAGTATTCCTAATCGCCCTGCAAACAAAACATTTTATATGGAGCGTGTTGGCTTCTGTTATCAGTACGCTCATCGTAAATTACTTTTTCACGGACCCGATAGGAGGCTTTGATTTCATCTCCTCATCGACCATTGTTTCGTCCCTGCTGATCGGTTTGGTTGCAATCCTTATCGCGGTCATTACCATGCTCAGCAAACGCCAAGTTAACCTGTTGATAGAATCGGAGCGTGAGCACATGCATGCGAATCTTTTGCGAGCCGTGTCTCACGACCTGCGAACTCCATTGACAACGATTTATGGCTCTTGCTCCGCCATCATCGAGAATTACGATTCCCTCGACAAGGAACAGAAGATCAAGCTGCTCGGAGAAATGCAAGAGGATTCCGTGTGGTTGATTCGAATGGTGGAAAATCTCCTCTCCATCACAAAGATTCAAGGCACTAGCGTAGAGATTACAAAGACTCCGACCGTACTCGACGAGCTTTTGGACGCAACGCTCCTTAAGTTTCGCAAGTACTACCCCGATCAGGAGATTACACTCGACATTCCGGACGATTTTGTTTCGATTCCGATGGATGCATTTCTCATAAAGCAGGTGCTCATCAACCTTTTGGAAAATGCTGTGCACCACGCAGAGGGCATGACCACCCTTACGCTTTCGGTAACGCTTTCCGACGGCAAAGCGACCTTTACGGTTTCCGACGACGGCTGCGGCATTCCGTCCGCTCAGCTACCGAGGCTGTTCACCGGATATCTCGACCGCAAGCAAACCTCGGCTGACAGCACTCGCCGAAGCATGGGCATCGGACTCTCGGTGTGCTCCTCCATCGTAGGCGCACATGGAAGCCGCCTCATCGCACAAAACAACGCATCCGGCGGCGCAAGCTTTTATTTTACACTAGAAACGGAGGCCGTGTGATTCTTCACACGAGTATATGAAAATGGGCAACAAATTCAAGCTACTCGTCATCGAAGACGAGCACAACATCCTTAGCTTTGTACAGACCATTCTTGAAGCAAACGGTTACCAAGTCATCACGGCAACCTCTCTTCAACACGGCCTTATGATGTTCTCCTCTCACGTCCCGGACCTTGTCATCCTCGACCTCGGTCTTCCGGACGGCGACGGTCTGGATTTCATCCGCACCGTACGCGAGGACAGTAAAACTCCGATTATCGTCCTTTCCGCCAGAACTGCCGAGACCGACAAGGTACTTTCTCTCGACCTCGGAGCAAATGACTACATAGTCAAGCCATTTGGCACAGGCGAACTGATGGCACGCGTTCGTGCGACACTGCGAAATGCACGTAATTCCTCGACCGGTCCCGCTACCGCCTCTCGCTTCTGCGTCGAGGATTTGGTCATTGACTACGACAAGCGACAGATTACCATTGCGGGCGTACCCGTGAAGCTTACGCAGACCGAGTACAACATTGTCGCTCTGCTTTCCGAGCAATCCGGCAAGGTAATGACGTATTCCGCTATCATTAAGAAGATCTGGGGCAACACCGATATGGGTAGCATCAAGCGTCTACAAGTTAACATGGCAAACATTCGAAAGAAGCTCGGCTCCACTCCGGGCGATAACCGATATATCATCAATGAGCTCGGCGTCGGCTATCGAATGCTGGAAGCGACACAGTAAAGACGGCTTTTCGAGGTAGCCACGGCATTTGCCCGAATCTTTACCAAATCTTTACCACTTCTTTTCCGAAACTTAAACGATCGCTATCGCACTTTTTATATTCGTATGGTAGAATGGCCACATTAGTGATGTGGCTTGACCGCATTCTTGGAGGTACATGATGGAAGTTTTGTATGAAAACCTATTAACCACTAGCTGGCAGCAGCTTGTTATGTGGGCGATTGGAGGTCTCTTAATCTACCTCGCAATCAAAAAAGACATGGAGCCCACGCTCTTGCTCCCTATGGGCTTTGGCGCAATTCTCGTCAATCTCCCGAACTCCGGAGCAAAAGCCGTTATCGATACTCTCTTTTCAATCGGTATCGACAATCATGAGCTCATGCCGCTCCTTTTGTTCATCGGTATCGGAGCAATGATTGACTTCGAACCGTTGCTTACCAATCCGAAGCTTATGATCTTCGGTGCCGCAGCGCAATTCGGTATCTTTCTTACCCTTTGCCTTGCATCCTTGTTCGGATTTTCGGTTGCAGACGCTGCATCCGTAGCCATTATCGGTGCTGCAGACGGCCCGACATCCATCTTCGTTGCAAATCAGCTGAATTCCAGCTATACAGCCGCGATTATGGTCGCCGCCTACTCGTATATGGCACTCGTTCCGATCGTTCAGCCGCCGATTATCAAGCTCTGCACGTCTAAGAAGGAGCGTATGATCCGTATGGAGTATACCGGTAGCAAGGTTTCCAGAACAACGAAGATTTTGTTCCCGATTCTCGTTACGATTCTCGTTGGTTTGGTTGCCCCCGATGCCGTTGCACTCATCGGTTTCTTGATGTTCGGTAACCTTATCCGCGTATGTGGCGTTCTCGATTCTCTTTCCGACACCGCGCAGAAGGTACTTGCTAACTTGATCACGATTCTTCTCGGAATCACGATCGCATCCCGTATGACCGCATCGGAGTTCCTCCAGCTCGAGACACTTCTGATTATGGGTCTCGGCCTTGTAGCATTTATCTTTGATACCTTCGGTGGCATTATGCTTGCAAAGATTATGAACCTCTTCTCCAAGAAGAAGATCAACCCGATGATCGGTGCAGCCGGAATCTCCGCATTCCCGATGTCCGCTCGTACGGTTCATAAGATGGCTATCGCAGAGGACAACCAGAACTACCTGCTCATGCATGCAGTAGGCGTTAACGTATCCGGTCAGATTGCTTCCGTAATCGCCGGCGGACTGATTCTTGCCCTTGTAAAGGCTATGTTGTAAAGGAGAACGAAGATGACTATTGATTTTCAGCAGATGCTTAACGTACTTCCCCTTATGGGAAAAGGAATGCTCGGAATCTTCATTGTAACGCTTGTAATTATCCTCGGCGTAACCATTCTCAACAAGGTTACGAAGGATAAGGGCGACGAGTAATCCCGAACACAGCGCATTTTATCGAAGAAAAAAGCAGATAGCCGGGCGTGGTTATCTGCTTTTCTTATGCAACAAAATCTATGCAACAAAATTTATGCAACAAAAATTTTGCAATAAAAACTATGCAAAAAAAGAAATCAAAAAAGAGAGAAGCACCTCGCCTCTCTCTTTCTTTATGTCGACCGAAATGCGGTCATGATTCCGTCCCCAAGAGGATTTGAACCTCCGGCCTATCGCTTAGGAGGCGATCGCTCTATCCAGCTGAGCTATGAGGACACATCGGCATTTATCATAGCACACACGTGCCGAAAATGCAATTCCTAGGCGAACAAATTGTCCGTTCTGCCGTACTCTACGCGGCCCTGCAGCCAGATAACTCCGCGAAATCTTCTGCCGACTGCTGGCTCGCCGAGCAAGTCCTTCGCATTGATGCAGAGGTCAAACACGATGTGGTTGCAATAGACCTCCATCACGTACACAAGCTCGTTCGTCGCCGCATTTTGCCGCACATCCAGCGAAAGAATGATGCCGACAATCTTGTAGACCTCGCTCTCCATGCCAAATGGCGCAAATGACGTGTCTACGATCGAGAACACATCCTCGTTGCGAATTCTCTTCGATACGGACGAAACCGTGTCGATTTCCTTAAGTGTCAGGCGGTCAATGGCGTCCTGGTCACCGCTTTTCGCCGCCAGCAGCAGTGCCTTCCGGCGTACATTTTCCTCGCGGCTGTCCTCAACGTCCTGCACGGATTTCATCGTCGGGAACAGCACCGTGCCCTCCGATGCAAGCGCAGACAAATGCGCCACCTGCGTACAATCGTCACCGAATTTCTCTGCGTAACGCAGATAATCCACGACATTTTGCAAGAAAAAGATCAGCGAAACGCCCAAACGCATGTCGTCACACAACACGGCATACGCATCGGAGTCGCTCTTCTTGCCGATATACATCTCTTCGGTGCTCGTCACGACATTAGACCGCAGGTACGGAAAATAGT
>JAZODS010000140.1:0-10376 GCA_045597165.1 Lachnospiraceae bacterium
ATCAAGGAAGAAGCCGGCGTAACGTCTCGTTGTATGCCGTTCGCGCAGGAGTGCCTCGACGACAAATGCGTATACTGCGGCAAGCAGGCAAAGAGCATGGTATACTGGGGCAAGGCGTACTAAGCTCTGGCATTTGTACAAATTCAATCATGAAATTAAGAAAGAGCTTGCGGCGATTATGCTGCAAGCTCTTGTTTGATTTATTCCTTGTATGAAAGAAACAGATTTTCTCCTGTAATCATTTCTATTACTCCGTTGTCATTACTTCGTACACCGTCTTGCTAACAAAATCTATAACCACTTTCCTGTCTTGACACATTGCCTCGTTCCTAATATCATAGACCGCTACCGTTATGGTTTGATTCTCCGGATCGCCGTACACGGTTTCTGCGTCAAAATAACCATAAAAGCTTGTCATCGCTTCCTCGTATGTCCCGAATACAAACTCAAACCCTCTACTAAATTCATTCAAGTCAGCATCAACGCTTCTCTCCGGACGCCACTCTCCCGGTGATGGATACTGTAAGTAATAGATCGTATCATCTACAACTGTTCTATAGTATGTCATGCACGGCGTAAGCACATAGTCCGCCAAAGAACGCATTACAGCAAAGATGCCGTTATTGTAATAGAGCAATTGACTCGGGTTGTCCATGATTCCATTCCACGGGAAATTTCCGTCCCCGAGATAGCCCTCATGATTCGTCACAAATTCGACAAAAGCCTCTTCGTCCTTAGGAATAAACCAGCAAGAATCCGAAACCATCTCGTAATATGTTGTTTCGATGTCACAAAGTTCAAACTCTCCCGAACCATTCCAGTTGGACACACTTATGCTTACTGTCTTACCTCGATAAACGAACAACAACAACCCTACGCCCACTACTACAAGTACAAGTGGAAGCAACATAAGAACTACTTTTTTCTTCACATCAATCATCCTCTCTCGTATCAATCATGTTAACTTCACCGGAATCAATATAGACATCTTTACTGTACCCATTTTGTCAGCTCATGTCAACTTGTTTCCTGTTTTTATTGCTTCTGTCGTAAAATGACGTATTCGGTTCCGTAAAAAACCGATTTATTTATCGTGGTACGCCGCCCAGACCCATCCCCTCCGTCTCCTCCGCCAGTGCCTGGATGAGCACCAAGCCGACCGGGCCGAGCAGAAAGCCCGGTATTCCGAATAGCTTCAGGCCGACGTACATGGCAAGCAGCGTGTAGATCGGGCGAATTCCGATGCGGTCGCCGAGCAGCCGCGGCTCGAGCAGCTCCCTCGTCACCTGGCAGATGATGAAGAGCACAAGAAGCACGATTCCGTGGTAGCGGCTTCCGAAGAAAAATGCGACCACCGCCCAAGGTACCAGTACCATCCCACTTCCCAGCACCGGAAATGCGTCCATCAGACCGACGCCGATGCCGATGAGAAGGGCGTATTTGTTCTTCAACAGCGTCAGTCCGAGCGTTAGAATTCCTGCGATGATTAAGATCAAGATGCCCTGCGTCTTCAGATACGCCATGCCGATTTGCGAGAGCTTGTCGCGCAGGGAATGCCAGCCGGCAAGTCCATTTGGCTCGGAGGATTCCCCCGTTCGGTCGAGCATTTCCTTAACGATCAGTACTGTGGCAATCAAGAAGACGAACAGCGCGGTCACTGCCTTTGCGACAAATCGCACTACATCCCACGTATGCTCGCGAACCTCCGCGAACATGCCGTCGCCGATTCGCGTGGATAGCCGGGCCATGCCGTCCTTTACGGCATGCACAATGACCCCGCTCTCCAGAGAGAGCATTTGCTCAACGGAATGGCAGACGTGCTCCATGCCGTCCTGCAGCTGCGCGAGGTACGAGTCTAGGTTGCTCAGTAGCTGCGCGAGCTGTGTAACGAGCACGCGCCCGAGAAAATACCCGGCGACTCCGAGCAGCAGTGCGAGGGCAGATGCGCACAGAATTGCCGCAAGCGAGACCGGCACGCGGAGGCGCTCCGACAAAAAACGCACCACCGGCCTTAGAATCCCTGCTGCCAGCAGTGCGAATAGAAATGGCC
Source organism: Lachnospiraceae bacterium (assembly GCA_045597165.1). Classification (GTDB taxonomy): domain Bacteria; phylum Bacillota; class Clostridia; order Lachnospirales; family Lachnospiraceae; genus ISDg. The sequence goes on from JAZODS010000140.1 coordinate 2,051, forward strand.
ATACAAGAGGTAACAGATAGCGAAATGCCACATACACCAACGCCGTAATCACAGCGAGCCGTACATAGCCTGACCACCTTAGTTGTTGCTTTTCCTGCGCCATACCACTTCACTCCCGAATCTTTTTTCGATGTGAAAATAGTATGTGTCGCGCAAAGAGGCTTCTCTCATGGCAATATTTTATTTGAAAAAATGACGTGCCGTTGTCGTTAGTCTACGACCTTCGCCAGGACGTACGGATAGCCTTCCGCCGCTGCCTTTTCCACGATGTCGCGACCTTCCGCAATCGCAAGTCCGTCCTCCGTCTCGCGAAGCGTTACCACCTCGGGCAAATAGTACGGTGCCTCCATGCGAATGGGCGTCGCCCAGTCAATGCCGAGACGCTTCGGCGAAATCAAAAATCGTCCCGTCTTCGCCACATCCTCAGCCGTCTTGCAGCCTGCCGCCTCCTGCATCAGCACCGCAGCCACAAGCTCCGGCGGCGCGAAGCTGCTATCCAGCACCAAATTGTAATTGCCGAAATCAAAATAGTGAATTCCGTAGAGCTCTTCGTAGCGCTTGTCCTCATTTTCCGCACGAGCGCGAAGCTGCGCAGCCGCATCCTCAATCGAAGCATAGCTCTCCACCTCGCCACGGCTCTTGTCCGCGTACACACGACGCGCCGACTCCATCAAATCCACCGACAAAAACACCTTAAAGGACTGCTCAACAAAGTTCCAAGCCAAGCGCGAATCGAACAAAATGCTCTTCTCCGGATTCTCTCTGCTGATTCTTGCCGTCGTATCGTCAATCATCTTATCGTACTGATGATCCTTACACATCAGCTCGTTCATCTCGAGCACGGTGATGCCCATCTCATCCGCAATCTTGCGAATGACCTTTCCGGTCGAAAAGATTTCATAGCCATAGGTTTGCTCCAGCAGACGACAAACCGTCGACTTGCCACTTCCGAGATTTCCTGTCAACGTAATATGCATTCTTTCGTTCCTCCGTCTATTCCGGCCACGCACATCTAGCCAAATGCTCGCGCAGCCTCGTGCCTGACTGTATTGTGTCCCTAACGCCCCGATTGTAACATGTGCATTTTACTGCGTCAAGGCTTTTCCGAACAGACAGCCGCCTTCTCCGTTGTCCGCGGGGAACCGAGCGACCTCCGTCCGTGGGGAACCGAGCGACGCCCCGCATGTCTTTAGCTGACAACAAATAAGGCTGACCCGAGCGGATCAGCCTACGACTGTATTTCAATGATCATAATTTATGTTTTCATTGGTCCGTACCTTCATTTCGGTATATTTTGATTAGGTAGTTCAACTAAGTATCCTTGGGACCATACCTTCCTTTCATAATATCGTCTTGAGGTGGTTCAACTTATGTGTTCTTTGGACCGTACCTGCCTTTCATAATATCGTTTTGGGGTGGTTCAAATCTAGGTTTCCTTTGGACCGTACCTTCCTTTCATAATATCGTCTTGGGGTGGTTCAAACTTAGGTTTCCTTTGGACCGTACCTTCCTTTCATAATATCGTTTTAGGGTGGTTCAAGTTAGGTTCTCATTGGACCGTACCTTCCTTTTATGATTTCGGTTTTGGGTGGTTCAAGTTAACTTCTCATTGGACCATACCTTCGCTTTCGTAATAGTATTATCTAGTTTCGATTATATACACGGTAACTTCTTGTCTATCCTCTTCTCTTCAATTCTGTGGTTGTATCTCTTTGGATTGTATCAACCGCTTATATGGCATCTCAAGAGTTCCGCTCGCTATGTCAAAGGATGATGTGGGGGAGTAACTAGTACATCGGTTTCACCTCATTTCTGATTCGTATTTATGTTCCGACCGAATGTCGGTTTCGTGTGTGTCTTTCTTTGTTGTCTCAATCTTATCACATGGCGATTTTATTGTCAACACTTTTTCGGCGCATTTTCATAAGTTTTTGTACACATTATAAAAATGTTCATAATATTCTGACATCAAAGAAGAAGCCCAAATGCAACCGCACCTGAGCTTCCTTGTTATCAGAATAGTGTTCAAACTAGCGTGTGGACAAGGCCGCTTTCGCTCCTATCTGCCCAATTGGAGTTCTTTCATATCCGAAAAACTCTCGTATATTTTCGTTATTTCTGACGTGTTATGCGTCACTATTGCAATTGCGCCCTGTTCGCGCTTTTCCTTTAGCTGCGCCACCAGCTGCGCGATTCTCGCCGAATCCAAACCGGTGAACGGCTCATCCAGCACAAGCAGATTCCAATCGGACTGCAACGCACGCACCCAAGCCACTCGTCGCTTCATTCCGCCCGAGAATTCTCTCGTCGGCTTGCGCACCGCCTCGTCGATTCCCACATCCCGCAGATCGGCCAGAATCTCCTCCTTCGACCGCTCCGGAATCGCAAGCTTCACATTGTCGTATGCGCAAAATGCCTCGCACAGTCGATCCTCCTGGAACACCGCCGCCGGCTTCGCATACGTCGTAACGCGCTTGCCCGAATCCGGCTCCGTCAGCCCAAGCAAAATGCGAAGCAACGTCGTCTTTCCGCTTCCGGACGCTCCGCGCAGCAGCACAACATCGCCCTGACAAAGCTTAAGCGAAACATCCGACAGCACCGCTTTGCCATCGTAAACCTTTCCGATGTTCTCAAGCGAAACGATCGGAACATTTGCCGAAGGTAGCGTCTGCTCAACCTCCGATCCACTTGCCGCGGGTAGCGTCGGCTCAGCTGCCACACCCTCCGAATCGCCCATCTCGATCACACCGGTCGACTTCAAAGCAGCATCCTCCTGCGGGGCAACCTCCTCCATAGCCATCTCCTCCTGCGGGGCTACCTCCGCTGCGCGCTCCTCCTTCGGCAGTCCGAGCACAAATCTCAGGAAACGGCTTTTATAATAACGAAGCGTGTTGTCCGCCAGCCACACATGCACCAGTCGCATCACGACCATGACCAGCCACTCAAATACCACGCTCACCACAATGACTACAATCGTCCATGCGAACAACGCCTCCGCATCGAGGTACAGCTTCGCGTCGTACAGCTGTCTTCCGATGGAATTCTTCGCAAGACCGATCACCTCGGCCGCTATGCCGGCCTTCCAGCACAAGCTCAAACCAACGGAACAAGCCGCCGTAGAATACGGAATGGCAGACGGCAGGAAAATGTATCTCAACCGCTTTCCGATTCCGACACCGAACACCTTGCTCATCTCGAGCAGCTGCGGGTTCGTCTCGCGGATGCCGCGTCGCACATTTTCATAAATGACCGGAAGCACGATCAAAAACGAAATGACAATGCTGATCTTCGCCGCATCTACCCAAAGCAGCACGAGGATGACAAAGGATACAACCGGGACCGTCTTGATCAGCTTGATCGCCGGAAGCAAAAGCGCCGCGAGAAAATCGCTGAAGCTGCATGCCACCGCCAACACGAGTCCGACTACCAGCGCAAACGAAAAGCCGATGCCGATGTGCGCCAGGCTGGAGCCGACGATCGTCAAAAATGTCTCGTCTCCCACAAGCGCCACGAGCGCCTTCCACACGTCGCCCGGGTACGGCAAAAAGATCGGCTTATCCAGCCATGCGGCAACCATTTGCCACAGGCACAGCCAAAACGCAATCGAAAATGCGACGTAGACTCCCTTTTTCCATCTGCTTTTCTGCTTCATACGGACCTCCGAAAGAGCCGGCGGTGCCGGCAGTGGTAGCGCCCTTCGGGCGCGGTGATAGGCGCCTGCGGCGCCGGTGATAGCTGCGCAGCTTGCTGTGCTATCACCGACGAGCTCTGCTCGTCTATCACTGCCGGCTTCGCCGGCTACCACCCATTATAATACACGCTCACCGCCTTAGCAAGTGGCAGTGCTTGACGCATTTTCATACCTTTAAAAATGCCTGTACATTTTCGCGAATGCGCGCAACTTTCCTAGTTGACATTTACGCGATAAGTCGATATACTTATCGTGGAGTACGAGGGAACGACGCTCTCGCACTATCTTCTGTGACCGATACCGAGATCGGTGGGACGAGTCACAACACCAATTCATTTAAGGAGGACGTTTTATGTCGACAAAAGCTTTTTACAAGCATGAAGAGATTGGCGCAGGCAAAGTTGGATTTTCCAAGACTCGTGCCATCGTAGAGGCAGCCTTCTATGGTAACAACGTAGTTAAGGTTAACACTCTGAAGGAAGCTTATGAGCTTGCTAAGAATTCTCCCGGTACTATCGTTACCGACATGCCGGTTCTTAGAGGCGAGGAGTTCGGTCTTGAGAAGGACGCTAAGGTTCTTCTTTTCAACGACGGTGCTGTTACCGGTCGTTACGCAGGTGCACGTCGCATTAAGGGTGAGCCCGGTGTAGACGCTGCTAAGCTTGATAAGGTAGTTATGGATGCTGTATATGAGACTCGTTGGAAGACTATGTACCATGCAGAAGCATACGTAGGTCTTGATCCTGAGTTCATGGTAAAGGCACACCTTTTGATTCCGGAAGGCGAAGAGAACATTCTCTACAACTGGTTGCTCAACTTCCAGTACACCTCCGATTGCTACAACAAGATGTACAAGACTTCCAAGCCCGTTGGCGATGGCAACGAAGCTGATATCTACATCTTCTCCGATCCTCAGTGGGTTCCCGGAGATCGTCCGGACGTTGATTACAGCTGCTTGAGCGATCCGCTTACGCTTTGCTACTTCGACACCAACGAGAACTGTGCTGCAATCCTTGGTATGAGATACTTCGGTGAGCACAAGAAGGGTACCTTGACGATGGCTTGGGCAATCGCTAACCGTAATGGTTACGCTTCCTGCCACGGCGGCCAGAAGGAGTACACCCTTGCTGATGGTTCCAAGTACGTTGCTTCCGTATTCGGTCTCTCCGGATCCGGTAAGTCCACCTTGACCCACGCTAAGCACGGCGGAAAGTACGGTGTTACCGTTCTTCATGATGACGCATTTATCATCAACTCCGACACCTGTTCTTCCATCGCACTTGAGCCTACTTACTTTGATAAGACTTCTGACTACCCGATGGGTTGCCCGGATAACGATTATCTTCTTACCGCTCAGAACTGCTCCGCTACTCTTGATGAGGACGGCAAGGTAGTTCTCGTAACCGAGGATATCCGTAACGGTAACGGTCGTGCAATCAAGTCCAAGCTCTGGTCTCCGAACCGTGTGGACAAGATTGAGGCACCGGTTAACTCTATCTTCTGGATCATGAAGGATCCTACCATTCCTCCGGTAGTTAAGTTGAAGGGTGCTGCTCTTGCTTCCGTAATGGGTGCAACGCTTGCTACCAAGACTTCCACCGCAGAGCGTGTTGCTGCAGGTACCGACCTTAACGCACTTCGTATCGTACCTTACGCTAACCCGTTCCGTACCTATCCTCTCGTAAATGTCTACGAGAAGTTCAAGAAGCTCGTTGCTGAGAAGAACGTAGATTGCTACATCATCAACACCGGCGACTTCATTGGCAAGAAGGTTCAGAAGGAAGACACTCTCGGTGTTCTTGAGACCATCGTAGAGGGCAAGGGCGAGTTCAAGCAGTGGGGTCCTTTCGAGGATATCGAGATCATGGAGTGGAACGGCTTTGTTCCGGATCTCAACGACGCTGACTACAAGGCAGCTCTTAAGAGCGCTATGGTTAACCGTGTTAACGCTGTTGAAGGCTTCTCCACCAAGAAGGATGGTTACGATGCACTTCCTGCAGAGGCACTTGAGGCTCTCAAGAAGCTCGTTGACGCTTTGAACTAGTTGAACAATTAGATATACCGAAAGCTGCGTAGGGAACTCCCTACGCAGCTTTTTTGTGTTGAAAGCACTTATTCCTATGTTCGATATTGCAAGTTGCCCTTTGTTGCATTTTCACAAATATGACGTATGAAAATGTACAACGCCGTAGTTGACAAACGTCATAATTTCATATACCATATTGATAGATTTGTCTATATGAAGGGTGGTGTCTATTATGAATACAATGTCTAAGCTCAAACACATAGCCAACACAAACGGAGGAATCATAACGACTTCTATAGCGGCTGAGTCCGGAATCTCTCGCGCTATGCTTTCAAAACTCAGCAAGGAACAAAAGATACAGCGCATCGCAAGAGGACAATATATCCTTGAGGATGACCTTCAAGACGAGCTTCTATCTATCAGTCTGCGTTCTGACAAGTTCATCTTCTCTCACGAAACCGCGCTATATCTTCACGGCATCTCCGACAGGACACCATTTGTTCATTCACTCACAGTTCCCTCGGATTCTATCCCTTCACCTGTAGTACGAAACGAGTGTAAGATGTACTTTATTAAGCCGGAGCTTCATGAGTTGGGGAAGACAACTGTCTCTACGCCTTCCGGCAATGAAGTCTTCGTGTACGACTTAGAAAGAAGCATCTGCGATATCGTAAGAAGTCGCAACAAAGTAGGAACCGAAACTTTTCTCGCAGCACTGAAAGCCTATGCTGTAAGGCCCGACAAAGATCTCAACCGTCTTTACGACTACGCGAAGCAATTTCGCATTTTGAGCATTCTCCTAAGATACATGGAGGTGCTTCTATGAGTAGAGCGATGAGCCTAAAAGCCAAAATCAGAAATCTGGCCAAGCAGAAACGAATCCCTGCCCAAGTGATTCTGCAGAACTACATGTTTGAACGTCTGCTTGTGCGCCTTGCAATATCGGAATACAAAGATAAGTTTGTGTTGAAGGGCGGCATGCTCGTTGCGGCTATCGTTGGTCTTGATAACCGTGCAACTATGGATCTTGATGCCACCCTAAAGAATCTTCCTCTCACTCCCGATGCAATTACTGAAGCCTTGCGGAACATCTGCAACATCAACCTCAACGATGGCATGTCATTTGAAATCGGAGCCACAACTCCAATCCGCGACGATGATATTTATGGCGGCTATCGCGTGATGTTAAAGGCGACCTTTGATACAATAGTCACTCCTCTTTCCATCGACATCTCTACCGGCGACATTATTACGCCTCGCCCTCTTGAGTATTCTTTTTCTGAGATATTTGACGACACGCAAACATATAGCCTGTGGGCTTACAATATTGAAACAGTCTTGGCGGAAAAGGCGGAAACCATTCTTCGTCGTGGCGTGTTCAATACCCGTCCCAGAGATTTTTACGACACCTACATATTGGTCACAACACAATCCTTCGACAAGGTTTTGTTCCACAATGCTTTAAAAGCCACCACTGAATATAGAGGTACGTCAGGGCAATTCACTGACGTGGAACAGCTTCTCATTAATATCGAAAGAAGCACTGCTCTTCAAGACACGTGGGAAAAATATCGCAAACAATTCTTTTACGCAGAAAAGATTACTTACCAAAACGTCATTGATGTTTTGAAATCCTTACTACAGCACTAAGAAATACATTGCCGAATCAAAAGATCCCCGGGCGCGTCACAGCGCCCGGGGCCTTTTATCACTTCATCATTCTTCTGAAAACATCTTCGTAGACAAATACCGATCTCCCGTATCGGGCAGCAATGCTACGATGGTCTTGCCCGCATTTTCCGGGCGCTGCGCAAGTAGCGTTGCGGCGTGTACCGCTGCGCCGGAGGTGATTCCGACGAGAATGCCCTCTTCTCGCGCCAACGCTCTGCCGGCCGCGTACGCCTCCTCGTCCTCGATTGCAAACAGCTCGTCGTAGATACCGGTGTTCAGCACCTCGGGCACAAATCCCGCGCCGATGCCCTGCAGTCCGTGTGCGCCCTTCTCGCCCTTCGTGAGAAATGGTGAGCCGGCGGGCTCCACACCTACGATTCGCACCTTCGGATTTTTGCTCTTCAGATATTCGCCCACGCCGGTCAACGTACCGCCGGTACCGATGCCGGCAACGAAGATATCCACCGTGCCGTCGGTGTCGTCCCAAATCTCCGGTCCCGTCGTAGCCAAATGCGCCGCCGGGTTCGCCGGATTCGTAAATTGCCCCGGAATGATTGCGCCGGGAATCGTCTTCACGAGCTCGTCCGCCTTTTCAATCGCGCCCGACATGCCAAGCGCTCCTTCCGTCAACACAATCTCCGCACCATACGCCTGCAGCAGCTTTCTTCTCTCAAGACTCATCGTCTCCGGCATCGTCAAAATCACGCGATATCCCTTCGCCGCCGCAATCGCCGCAAGTCCGATGCCCGTATTGCCGCTCGTCGGCTCCACAATGACCGAACCGGGCACAAGCAAGCCGTCCTCCTCGGCCGTCGCAATCATATTTCTCGCCACGCGGTCCTTCACACTTCCCGCCGGATTCAAATACTCCAGCTTCGCCAAAATGCGCGCCTGCAAGCCACGCTTACTCTCATAATTCTTTAGTTCCATTAACGGCG
>JAZODS010000141.1:0-3249 GCA_045597165.1 Lachnospiraceae bacterium
CGCGACCGGAGATCTCCGAAGCCTCGCCAAGCGCGGAGGAATCGATCTCCTTGCCATAGGCCTCGCGAATCGAGCGCGCAATCGGATGCGTGGAAAATGCTTCGGCATACGCAGCCGCCTCCAACAGCTCGGCATCGGTGCCTACGGCTGTGTGGAGCATTTGCACACGGAAGACGCCCTTGGTCAGAGTACCGGTCTTGTCAAATGCGACAAGCTCCGCCCGCGCCAATGCCTCGAGATAATTGCCGCCCTTTACGAGCACGCCGGCACGGGAAGCGCCGCCGATTCCGCCGAAAAAGGTGAGCGGCACCGACACAACGAGTGCACACGGGCAGGACACTACTAAGAAGGTGAGTCCGCGGTACAGCCACGGCGAGATGGACTCGCGCAGGATAAGCGGCGGAAGGAAGGAGAGCAGAAGTGCCAGCACGACGACGAGCGGGGTGTACCATTTGGCAAATGACGTGATGAAGCTCTCTTGGCGCGATTTGTTGCCGGCGGCATCCTGCACCAGAGCCAGAATGCGATTCACGGCAGACTGGGCAAATGCCTTCGTCACCTTGATCGTAAGCACACCCGTCGTATTGATGCAGCCGCTTAGTGCCTCGTCGCCCGGATGAATGGCACGCGGCACGCTCTCGCCGGTCAAAGCGGAGGTGTCGAGATACGAATCGCCCTCAAGCACAATGCCGTCGAGTGGGATACGTTCACCGACACGCACGAGAATGGTTTCGCCGATGCACACCCGGCGCGGGGCGACCTCAACGGGCTCACCGTCGCGTACAACGGTCGCCTTGTCGGGGCGTAAGTTCATCAATGCTTTGATGGAAGCGCGGGAGTGGCGAATCGCGCGGGACTGAAACAGCTCACCGACCTGGTAGAACAGCATAACGGCAACCGCCTCGTGGTATTCGCCGATGCCAAATGCACCGATGGTCGCAAGGCTCATCAACAGGTTCTCGTCGAACACGTTGCCGCGGAACAGATTGCGGACCGCGGTCAACACCACGCTCAATCCGACCGGTAAAAATGCCGCAACGCACAATAGCAAGCGCCACATTCCCGCATCCTCGGGAAGTAGGAGCGCAACTACCAACAGTGCCGCGCTCAGTATAATACAAATCAGTTCTTTGTGCTTTCTCATGGGACACCTCAAAATATCGCCGGTGCAACGACAGAAGCCGCACCGGCGGATAGTTACTTATTAGCTCAATCTCTTTAGCTCAATCTCTCGAGGGTTACGTGCGGATCGCTCTTAGCAATCTTTGCTTCGATCTGAGCGGCAACTGCCTCAACAGCGGACTCCTCGCACTCCGCAACAATCTTCTCGGCAAGGAAGTTCACGCTTACCGACTGAATTCCTTCGATCTTCTGCAGGCTACGCTCAACGCGTGCGGCGCAATTCGGGCAATCCAGGCCTACGATTTCATACTCGATTCTCATATTTTAATCCATCCTTTCAGGTGATATAGTGCTTGCGAACAGTTGAATAACTGTTCATCTGTTGCTATTATAGTTGAATGACCATTCAATTGTCAAGAGGAAAATGCGAAAAAGTTCGTATAAATTTTCGGGACATCAAAAAACCGATGTGAGCGTCTTTCTGTGGAATAGCATACGACATCTTGAATGAGAAAATTCCGCATTTCTTCCTTGAATAACAGGGCAACATTCGTTATAATGATATGCGGAGTCAGTTTGCGTATGGCAGACTGCGAATCTCATGAGAGAAAAGCGGAGGAACATTTATGAACGTATTATCACTGGAGCAGGAACTGAAGAGCAACGCGTATCCCGGTAGAGGAATCGTGATCGGCAAGTCCGAGGATGGAAAGTATGCAGTAACGGCGTACTTTATCATGGGTAGAAGCGTGAACAGCAGAAACCGTGTGTTTGTAGAGGATGGCGAAGGAATTCGTACGCAGGCATTTGACCCGTCGAAGCTTTCCGACCCGAGCTTGATTATCTACGCACCGGTTCGCGTGCTTGGCAACAAGACGATCGTAACGAACGGTGACCAGACCGATACCATCTATGAGCTGATGGATAAGCAGCAGACCTTTGAGCAGGCGCTTCGCACGAGAGAATTTGAGCCGGACGCACCGAACTACACACCGAGAATCAGTGGTATTATGCACATTGAGAACGGCAATTACAACTATGCAATGTCGATTTTGAAGAGCAACAACGGCAATCCGGATGCTTGCAATCGCTATACCTTTGCATACCACACTCCGGTTGCCGGAGAGGGTCGTTTCATCCACACCTACAAGCAGGACGGCAATCCGCTTCCGAGCTTCGAGGGCGAGCCTAAGGCAGTGGCTATCAGCGGGGACATCGATGCATTTACCGAGATGGTATGGAACAGCCTCAACGAGGAGAACAAGGTATCCTTGTTCGTTCGCTACATCGATATCGAGACCGGCAAGTACGAGACCAGAATTGTGAATAAGAACGCGTAATCAGAAGCAGAGCATTTCGCTTACGCAACATATTATAAATGTGTGATACACACAAGAAACGAGGATTCCTATGAACGAATTAGAACTGAAGTATGGTTGTAATCCCAACCAGAAGCCTTCCCGCATTTTCATGGAGGATGGCAGCGAATTGCCGATTACCGTATTGAACGGTAAGCCGGGCTACATCAATTTTATGGACGCATTTAACGGCTGGCAGCTTGTAAGCGAGCTGAAGAAGGCAACCGGACTTCCGGCAGCAACTTCTTTCAAGCACGTATCTCCCGCAGGTGCAGCAGTTGGTTTGCCCCTTGACGAGACCTTGAAGAAGATTTACTGGGTAGATGACCTTGGTGAGCTTTCTCCTTTGGCATGCGCTTATGCAAGAGCGCGTGGCGCAGACCGTATGTCTTCCTTCGGCGACTTTATCGCATTGTCCGACGTATGTGACGTGCCTACCGCGAAGATGATTCAGAGAGAGGTTTCCGACGGTGTGATCGCACCCGGCTATGAGCCCGAGGCACTTGAGATTCTCAAGACGAAGAAGAAGGGCAACTACAATGTCATTCAGATGGATGTGAACTATGTACCCGCAGCGCTTGAGCGTAAGCAGGTATATGGCATTACCTTTGAGCAGGGAAGAAATGAACTGAACATCAACGATGAACTGTTTGCGAACATCCCGACGAAGAACAAGGAGCTTCCCGAGCTTGCAAAGATCGACTTGATCATTTCCTTGATTACCTTGAAGTATACGCAGTCCAACTCCGTATGCTACTGCAAGGGCGGT